>NZ_JBFSRZ010000001.1:0-231122 GCF_041466065.1 Vibrio sp. 10N.239.312.C11 | reverse complement strand
ATGCCCAGGTGGGTGAAACTTACGCGATGATAAAAGCGTTGAACAAGCTTACTGGCTTAGGTATGCCTGAAACTTGTCGTATTGATTAAGAAATACGCGAAACGGGGTTGTTCTATCTTTAAATTTAATTACGCAACAAAGCCGTGTTATGGGTACAGCAAAAAGGATTACCGTGACAGTGGATAGGGCTTTTAGCTACAAAAAATGAGGAATAATTTTGAAATTGCTATTGAAGGGGGAGACTTGATTCACTAACCTTCAATAAAAATTATGAATCAAACAAAACAATCAGAAAAACCTCAACTAAAAACAGAAGCCTTACCGTCAATTAATCTGCATTATCTGACACCACCATGTCCTTACCGTGGCGACATACTAAAGCTAAAGAGTGAGTGGGTATTTGCTGATTATCACATGTCACTTCAAGAGCTACGCTTGATTTACTATGTGATAAATCGCTTCGATGTGTCGGAATATTTTGCGAAAGACGGGCGTTTTCTGTCTTCATCGGAATGCTATGATATACACAAACATGGAATCCTTGAGCATCGCTCTATATTGCTTCCGCTTACCGACATACACGGAGCCATATCGTGTGATAGTAAGAGCAAATCTTATAGCCCAATAATTAATGCGGCTAATTCGCTTGTTAATAAAGAAATCCGCTTAAATCATATTAATAAGCCTTCTGAGGCTATAAAAGTGGTGGAGTCTATGTCGGTCGTTAAGTGTCCCTACTCCAAATTAAAATGCCTATTGCTCTCTTTCTCCGAAGAATTCATGTCCTTTATTGTAGGCATGGATTCTTATAGAAAAGTAAATTTAAGTCAGATGCTTAAATTCAAATCATCAATGGCGATGCGATACTACCATTGGATGATTCACAGCCTCAAGGGGGATCGCAAGCAAGCCCAGTTTGCAATTAGTATTGATACTCTGAGAAATCGGTTTGCTCTGGAAGATGGCATTAAGCAAAAACACTTTTACAAAAGAGCGATAGAGAAGCCACTTGCTGAAGTAATGGAACAGACAGAGTTGAAGATCGAGGTTGAAAAGGTGGTGAATAAACAGAAGAGGGGCTATCCCCTAGAAAGGGTTATTTTTAGGGTGAAAGCCCAATCGACCTGATTGCATTGCAGGTCATTAGTTTTCTACACTAAAAGAAAATGAAGTTATTTGACCTGAAGGTATCCACAATTAACCGAGCTATTGAACCGCTCATCGATGATGACAAACTCAAGCTTAAATTGTTTAGTGTCATTAATGAGTTGAATAGATTGCTTGAAAGTCGTGACGACAAATATAGATCGATGCGTAAAGCGTACATACGAGAATTGTTGGAAGATAAACTTAAAACGGATCGAGAGTTGCGTTTGATCGTGTTGAGGCTGCGCACCGAAGCCCGAAAGGAATTATTGAAAGCAATCGAACGAGAGCAAGACGGCCTGTGGATCTATTATCTGTTGATGGTCGAGTTGCCAATGGCGACATCGCAACGTAACACGCTAGCGCATTAACGTACCGCCCTTTCATGCTGCTTGCAGCCGAGCACAATCGAAGATTGTATAGTGAGTATACATTATATGTATATATACTTTCGCGGAGCTATGTATATATACCTATGATGTGGTTTTGTATATATATGCAATTTGGGGAAGAGGTAATGAGTTAGTATAATTATAAATAAATAGAATTATGGGAACGACAATATTACGATTTGAAAAAATTAAAAATATGGTAAACGTTAGAAGCGCAGGAGCGCACCAGTACCGCCATCACGCAGACACACCAAATGCAGATCCGAGCAAGAAAATCCGAAATAGAGGCTTTGTAGGAACGCACAACTTAGGTGCTGATGTTCAGGCTAAATTAGATGAGTTGGACAAGCAGCCACGTAAGAACGCAGTGCTGTGCATCGATGGTTTGTTAACGTTAAGCCCCGAGGCGCTAGAGGGTAAAGAAAACCTTAACAAGTGGTACGTAGGGGCGCAGGAGTGGCTCAAAGAGACCTATGGCGATAACTTGGTTAATGCAGTAGTGCATTTGGACGAATCAAGCCCCCATATTCATTTTACGATTATTCCGATGAGCAAAAATGACAAAGGTGAAAATCGGCTTAATGCTCGTGATTTGTTTAATAAGTTTAATTTGAGTCATTATCAGAAATCATATTTTGCGAAAATGAAAACTATATTCCCTGACCTTGACTCGCCTAGTCATGGTTCAAAGCGCAAGCACACAGACCTGAAAGAGTTTTATATTCAACTTGATGAAATCAAAGCTGATTTAAAATTAATGGGCGTTGATATGCTTGGGGAAATAAAAAAAGAATGTAAGCAAGCCTTGTTTAATAAATATTTACCTAGGATTGATGATGTTATTCAGAACCTTGTGGATGAGTTTGATGGGCGTTTAACAAATGAGATGAAGGCTAAGGTTAAAAAAGAAATGTCCGAGGTTATTAGAAAGGGCGTGGATAATGCTTTTGATAACACTCCGAGCGTTGATAATTTAGTAGCCAAGGTAGAAGATAAGATCCAAAATTCCAAGGTTGAGATTTCAGCAGGTAAGCCAAGGCGCATGAGAATGGGCAAGTAAAAACTACAGGGTTGCGTTATCGGGTAACGCTTTGTATGCTTGTCAAAAATAACATGACGGGAAGAGTTATGAGAAAACAATTTTGGGAAGTGGATGCTAGTGAAAATTTTGAAAAAATGATCTATCTGAAGGATTACACTTTGGCTAATGGTCGCAACGCAGGCTTGCGCGAGGTGCAAGTTAAGCATTTGGCGGATCTAGCTAGCGGAGCGGACTATATAGCAATTATCGAGTTTTTCGAGACGTTACCCGATAACTTTAAAAAACGCTTTAAGGCAGCATGGCGTCAGGTGAAATTCAAAGGGAAAAGAACAAGCGAAGCTACTACAAAAACCATGGATTTAAACTACACAGCTATTGCCACGCTAGCGCATATGGTCGATGAA
Organism: Vibrio sp. 10N.239.312.C11; assembly: GCF_041466065.1. Taxonomy (NCBI): domain Bacteria; kingdom Pseudomonadati; phylum Pseudomonadota; class Gammaproteobacteria; order Vibrionales; family Vibrionaceae; genus Vibrio; species Vibrio sp. 10N.239.312.C11. The sequence continues at coordinate 228,138 of NZ_JBFSRZ010000001.1, read as the reverse complement.
TATTTAAGCCATAATCCGGGCGCAAAAGAAAAAACCAAGGCTGTGCAGCGTGAAGAGGCGTTATTTTGGTACAGCAAACATTACAGCAACCCTCGGTATGCCTGAGGCATGGAGTGGAGGTACAAGCCCCTCGGTGGTGTTATCGAGTAACGAAAAAGCTGATTGGGCGCGTAGCGAGCAGGGGTAAAAATGGGATGAACATCCCCTTTCCTGCAAAGCCCGCTCTTTGTGCGTAATCATGAAGAAACACCAAATGCAGACCCGAGCAAGAAAAGCCGAAATAGATGCTTTGTAGGCAAGCAAAACTTGGTTAATGCCGTTGGACACCTTGATGATTCAAGCCCACTTCACCCGTGTAATTTTTGTTAGTATAAATGAAACAAGATTGAATTTGACGGGCTTATAAGGTAGCTTGGAGACTATAAATGATTGGTACTAAAAACTGGTACTAATTGGTTTTTCCAACGATGACCTTTTCTTTCTAGGCCTTATACAACAAGGGTTTAGGGGTGAATCTTTGGAAGGGGCTGGGGCTTCCACCCATTAAAAAAGCCGCTCTTAATGAGCGGCTTTTTGCTATCTGCAGTTTGCCTTTTTCTTGTTCAAGAACGGTTCATCTCTCTTAATTCGCAGGTAGCACCACCGCAGACGCTTCTTCCTCTGAATCTTCTTTGTCTTCGACTTTTTCAGTTACCCAATCAATCGTCTTTGTTAGATAAAGCTTGTTGGTTTCGGTATCACACCAACTCTTTGATAATCCTCTTCGATTAAACTCACTACCAACTGCAGCCAGTGTTTGGTTACTTGGTCTACCGTAATACAAGGTGTCGCACAGTTGCAGGTTCGACATCGATTGTGGGTATGAATTAACCGATGATGAGTTCATGCTTAGTGCTTTCGATTGATTGTGAGTGCATCCGGTTAGGCTTAACAGAAACAAGGTAGCTAGAGCTATTTTCATGGATCTTAGGTTCACGAACGATGGCTGATACGTAATTATGAGCATGTACGATAATGCTATTTGTCAGTATTTTGCCAAACGACGGATTAGCGGGATCTCGGTACCAGTTCTTCTGGCATGGCTAACGCTATATGTTATCTCTGATACTCATCTTGTCATGCCGGAGACGGTGAATTAAAAATGCACCAAATGTTAAAATGCTCTTTAATTTAATTGATGAATGCGCAATTTTGTACAAAAGCTGAAAGAGCCTATAGAGTAGACTGATAAGTCGCTCGATAATTAACAGGCTTGGGGATTGTTATGGAGAACAAGAAACGCTCTAAAGAAAAGGCCGAATATAAGATAACGGAAGAGCTCGGTGGCCTTGAAATTCTTGATGCTGAATACGAAAAGCAGAACTTCTCACGCCACAGCCATGAGGGCTACACGCTTGGGGTTATTGAGCAGGGGGCGCAGCGCTTTTATCGAACAGGCGGGCATCATATCGCGCCACAAAATGCGATTATTCTGGTCAATGCCGACGAAGTTCATAGCGGTCACTCTGCCACTGAAGGCGGTTGGGCGTATCGAGCCATGTATCCACTCCCAGAGCAACTTGCCAAGATCACTCAAGAGCTTAACCTACCGAACTACGGTGCGCCTTACTTCCCAAGAGCGGTGGTTGAAGACCCTGAACTCGCTAATCAATTGAGGTTGGTCTTTAACACGATCGATGAATCCGACAATCGCCTGTTAAGAGAGACCTTGATGTATGGGATGTTGGTTAAGCTGATTAGTCGACATGGAAAATCGCCGCTTAACCCTCAACTCGATGGGAAAACTCAGCGCCAGCTTGTGTTGGTGAAAGAGTTTTTAGATGATTTCCCACAAGCCGATGTGTCGCTAGACGAACTATCTAAGTTAGCGGCATTGAGCCCGTTTCACTTAGTGCGTTCTTTTCAGAAAGAATTTGGTCTTCCGCCGCATGCGTATCAAATCCAATCTCGGTTAAGGCTTTCGCGTAAGTTATTGAAACAAGGACATACCATTTCTGATACCGCGCAAGAGTGTGGTTTTCATGATCAAAGCCATTTTCATCGACACTTCAAAAAGGCCAATGGATACACGCCGGGGCAATACATCAAAATGCTCTAAACTTGCGTGGCTAAGGCATGGCTAACTTGTGTTAAGTGCGGTTAAGTGTGGCTAAGGTACGGTGAATTGGGGCATGAAATCGAGCAAGTTTGTACAATCGAACCGACTCAACTCCTCTTACATTGAATAGCCAATGTGAAGAGAGAAAAGAATGATATGGATAGTGAAACAATGGATAGACGAACACAGTTATGGAAGGGCGTTTTAGCGGGAATGCCCTTGAGCATTGCGGTAATCCCTTGGGGAATTCTAGCGGGCTCATATGCGATAGATGCTGGATTGAGTCAGCTTCAAGCGCAAGCGATGTCGGCTATTCTATTTGCTGGCTCAGCACAACTTGTCGCTGCGGGTATGTTTAAAGCGGGTATTGGTCTAGGCACCATGTTGTTGACTACCTTATTCATCACGTCTAGACACTTTCTGTATAGCGTATCGATGCGTGACAAAATCAGCCATCTTCCTACGCGTTGGCGTCTATTACTCGGATTTTGGCTCACCGACGAGTTGTTTGCGATTTGTAGTGGGCAGTCTCAGAAAGAATTTAATCGCTGGTATGCTGCGGGTGTAGGCGGCGGTTTTTATCTCGTTTGGAATATTGCGAGCTTTGCTGGCATTGTCGCGGGAAGCCAAATTCCTTCACTCAATGAAATTGGGCTCGACTTTGCGGTCGCAGCAACCTTTATCGCCTTGGTGTTCCCATTAATCCGAACTCTACCCGTCGTTGTGTGTGTGGTGGTTTCACTGGTCACTTCGGTTGCCATGTCGGTTAACAATATTGAGGGCGGGCTAATGATTGCAGCGATCGCTGGTATGTTAGCGGGCTTTTTCAGCGAATCGTTCCAAGAGCGAAACAACGGTAACAAGACAATCGTGGAGGGGAAATCGAGATGATTTGGTTAACGATATTACTTATGACGGCGATTGTTTTCTTTAGTCGGTATTTGTTTCTTGAGCCTGCAATCCCGCTTCGACTCAATCAAACCGCAAGGCGCCTATTGCGTTATTCAAGCCCTGCGGTACTGACTGCGATTTGGGGGCCAATTGTATTTGCACCAGAACAAACATTTTGGCCAAGCCTTGAAAACCCATACTTGATAGGCGCGGTGGTCACAGGTCTGTTGATTTGGAAAACAGGCAATGTGCTGCTAACGATTGGCGTCAGTATGGGCGTGTTTTTGTTCTATAACCTCGTTGCGGTTGATTACCTTTTTTCTTGAGCTTCAACGTCAACTTCGGCTTTGTGTTTCTCCTATTATTTAAGGGCTGAATAACTATGATTACTTGTTATGTTCGATATGTAATTGATCCTAAAAAGGTAAGTGAGTTTGAGGCATACGCAAAAATGTGGATTCCTCTGGTCGCTAAATTCGGAGGTCAACACAACGGTTATTTCTTACCGTCGGAAGGGGCGAACAATATTGCATTGGCGTTGTTTACCTTTGAAAGTTTGGCTGCCTATGAAGAATATCGGATTAAATCGTTGAACGATGCTGAGTGTATTAAAGCGTTTGAATTTGCAGACGAAGTTGATTGCATCGTGAGTTATGAACGCAGCTTTTTTAGACCTGTTTTATAGTGTAGACCTTGCAACGTATAGCGTGGTGGCATCTAATGTACTGATTCACTGTTTGTGTGTTTAGGTTTTGGTAAGGAGTTAGTTTGGCTAAGAAATATTATGTGGTTTGGAAAGGTCGCACACTGGGTATTTTTACCACTTGGAACGAGTGTAAATCCCAAGTTGATGGCTTTGCTGGGGCGAGATATAAATCGTTTCCAACACTAGGCGAGGCTGAGTCTGCTTTCGGTGGTAAAACGTCGTCTGCGTCAGGTTCTTCGGCTACAAAGCCAAGCTCTTCGGGTAAGGCGACGAAAGCTAAGGTGCCGCCTCTTTCGGAGCAGCAAATTACTGATATGCCTTTTGATATCAAGATCTTTACCGATGGTGCGTGTGAACCAAATCCTGGTGAAGCGGGGACGGGTTTAGCGGTATACCAAAACAACCAATTAACCGAATTATGGTATGGCTTGTATCAACCTGTTGGTACCAATAATACCGCCGAGTTACATGGGCTTAAGCAAGCGTTTATTCTCGCGAAAGAGAAGTTAAACGCAGGCCTCTCTGTTGCGATTTATTGTGACTCTAAGTACTCAATTGATTGTATTACTAAGTGGGCAACGGGCTGGGAGAAAAAGGGCTGGACTAAGTCGGGTGGCGAGATCAAAAACCTCGATATTATTAAGCCTGCGTATGCTCTCTACCAAGAACTGGCTTCAAAAATCACCATCTACCATGTGAACGGTCACGTTGGTATTGAAGGTAACGAATTGGCCGATAGAATGTCGATTGTGGCTATTTCATCGAAAGAGCAGGAGCTAGCTCAATATCGTGACATCGAAGATCTTGAGTCTATTTTGGCTCTTCGAGCCGGCTAGCTAGGCTTCTTAATGAAAAGCTAATAAAAGTTACTGAAAGCATAAGTTGCCATCATTAGGCTGTGCTAAGTTGAGCGTTACATTTCAAATGGATGTAGCGCTCTTCTGTTTTTGTGGTGCTCAGTTGTTTTGATGTGCTTAGTAGCTCGTATGGTGCTTAGCCGTTCTTGCGATGCTCAGCCGTCTGAGCTATTCCTTATTGAGCTGGGTTCTCTATCCAACGAGATAATTGCTGAGCTTGTTTGATCGAATTAAAACTGTCTTTCACTCTCTCACGTGCCTTTAAACCCATCGATGTTTTATCGTTGCTGCTTAGCTGCGCGAAACGCTCAATCGCTTCTCTTAATTCCTCTACGTTCTTTTCGCTAACCACAAAACCTGTCTCTGGTGATACGATCTCTTTGCATCCCATGATGTTGGTGGTAATGACGGGTGTGCCCACGGCCATCGCTTCTTTTAAAACCAGTGGTCCCGTATCCACACAGCCGGTTTCGGAAAAACAGAAGGGTGCGATTAGGCTGTCATAGTTCGATAGTTTTTCTTTTACCCATTCGTGAGGTTTCGCGCCAAGAAAGGTCACGTTTCGAGTGAGCCCTTGCTCTTTGACCTGCAATTTTAATTGTTGCTCTAAATCGCCCGTACCGATGATATCGAGATGAATGTCGAGAGGTTCGGCAATCGGCGCCAATGCATCAATAAGATGGTGGATGCCTTTTTGCTCCACTAATCGGCCAAGGAAAACAAAGCGAAGTTGTTTCGTTTCGGCTTTTGGGTTGAGTTGGAATTGTTTGGTATTAACTCCGCAGTGCAGGAGTTTAATGTTTCCTTTCGCCATGGTGTTGAAGTCAGCGAGCATGTCTTTACACACTGCAACCACAAAATCACTCGATGAGATTTTATGTTCAATATCATAAGCGAACTCGTAAACATCATGACCATGAGCAACGAACGAGCAGGTTATGTTCAGAAGCTTTGCCGCGACGATGGCGTGAGCTGTAGTGTGCTGACAGAAATGCGCATGAACGTGTTCGACGTCGTTCTCGGCGAGTTGCAGCGCCAGTTTGAATCCATAAGCGAACAGTGATTTTTTTGGCATACTGGTTTGCTTGGAAACAAAGGATACCGCCCGGAGAAAGCCAAACCAATTGATGCTGGCTATCTTACCCGCCCGAACATCCTTACCAATTTTTATGATGTCATAGTCAAATGACTTTTCACTCTCTTCTATCTCAAATGCCATCACGCAAACATCGTGTCCACAAGCTTTCACTGAGTCGACTTCTGTTTGAATGAAGGTCTCACTGAGTACAGGGTAGGTTGGCGCCACAAATGCTACTTTCTTCATTCCTTACTCCTCAAATCCATATGACTAAAGCTATCAAGCCAAGGTAATAACCAACAAAGCAAGATACGAACCAAGATCAAATCGTAGCTTTGGAGGGCTTTTCGATTGCTTTCCGAAGGTTACCCCTTAAGACGTCGCTCGTTTTCTCAAATTGATAATCAAATTGGAGTTTTGACGCTCATGTCTGATCACCCTGTTCGTCATTTTGAGAGTGTCTGCGTAGGCGACTGATCTAAAAGTGATTTCATAGCAAGGCACTCTCGGCATAGAACATGCAACGTCAGCCATATCACGTATAAATCTGAGGGCGTCATTATGGCTAAAGTAAGTGTTGTTATTCCTACCTACAATTGTTTGGATTACCTGCCGAAGGCAATAGGCAGCGTACTGAAGCAGACTCATCAAGATGTTGAGCTCATTGTCATTGACGATAACAGCAACGATGGAACGTCGACGTATCTCGCTTCGATAGAAGATGAACGCATTATTACCTTATCTACTTTGGGCGTGGGTGCGCCTCAAGCGAGAAACCTAGGGATTGAAAAGGCGACCGGAGAATACATCGCTTTTTTAGACGCGGACGACTTCTGGTTTCCAGAAAAAATTGAGCGCCAACTCGAATTTCATCAACGATACCCAGATCTTGCGATGAGCTTTACTAACTACGAACACCTTAATGAAGACTATCAAGTGATAGTTGATTGCTTTAGTTATTGGTCGCAGTTTCAAGACCAAGATGAAGCGTTTATCAATATAGAAAACCCATTAGAGTTCATCATTGAAAACAATGTTATTGGAACATCAACGGTGATGGTGAAAGCGGATGTGTTTTCTCAAACAGACAGTTTCAATGCTGACATTAAGTATGGGGAAGATTGGGAGCTGTGGCTTCGAATGAGTGAAAGCCATCAGATCGGTGTGTTGAACTCCGTGCAGGTTGGTTACTTGATGAGAGCGAGCTCTGTTACCCAAACTGAAAGTCTTAAATTGAGAAATTTGCAGTCTATAGAGACTATTCTTCAACATTACCAAAATGACAGTCAACGATGGAATCTACCCACTTCCAGCTTCAAAATCGCAAAGGCGAGAATACTGGAAGGCTACGCTGACTATTATCGAGGCTTACAAAAAAACCGATTGGCTATCTCATACAGTATCCGCTCGTTAGTTTTGGCTCCGCAAAAACGAACGTTACGACACCTTCTTGGAGACTGTAAGAGTTTCCTAATGCCTGCATTGTAAAGGAATAGGTGTCTGCTATGGGGTCACTAAAACAGTCTGCCTACTACGCCATTGGCATTGTGATGATGAAAGGGATCTCACTCGTGATGATCCCCTATATCACCCATAAGATGACGTTGGCTGAATACGGTTCTTTAGAAGCCATCGTCTTGTTGGCTGACATCGGGACGATCCTATTTAGTTTCGGTATTGTTGAGGCAATGTACCGTTATGTGGGTGTCGCTGAGGGTGAAGAAAAGAGGAAACTGGTCTCGAACTGTTTCACGCTGAGTGTCTTGGTCTGTGTGCTCGGGGGAAGCTTAATTGCTCTTAGTATGCCGCTGTTATTATTGATGCTGCCCGTCGAGTTCCAACCCTATCAGATCCTACTTCTGTTAATACCGACCATGTTAGATGGTGCGATTTCTATCCCGCTAACACTGATGCGAATGAATGCGATGGCTAAGCGCTTTTGCATGCTCAATGTAATGAAGGCGAGTGTGCAAGCTGTTATGACGTTTGTATTGCTTGAAGCAGGCTATGGTATCGATGGTGTACTCATATCTTCCGCTGTTTCGAGTGTGTTGTTGATGCTGTGTTTACTGCGTTATCAATGGCAGGAGATGGGCTCATTTGGCAGCCTCAAGTACTCCGCTAAGATCCTAAAATTTGGATTGCCTACTTTAGTTGGTGGTGCTTCTATTTACATGATTACAGGGCTAGACCGTTGGGTGATGGCAAGCTTTGTGGGTGTTGAAGAACTTGCAATCTATGCGGTCAGTGGCAAGTTTGCGTTGCTGCTTGGCTTGTTACTGCAGCCTTATGCTCTGTGGTGGTTTCCAAATCGGGTGGCCATGCTGCAACAATCTGGCGGTAAAAAAGTCTGTGCGGACAGAGCGCTAGTCGGTGTTAATCTGGCCATTGTATTGGGTTGTTTGATGATCCTTACTGTACCTGGTTTTATTACATTGATTTTGCCAAGCAGTTATCAATATGCAGGCACGATTGTTGTAGCACTCTTGGCGATTGGTGTGATTAAGAACGCTGGAGATTACCTCAACCTTGGTTGTTTCAGCGGTCACTCAAGCCAATCGCAAATGTGGATACAAGGCGGGTGTGCGATTCTAGCTGCGATTGGTTATTTTGTTGTTACACCGAGTTATGGAGTGTGGGGCGTTGTGGTGGTGCTTTGTGGCACTTATGCCGTGAGACTGTCACTGCTCTATATCGTGAGTCAAAAGATGGAGTACTTGCCTTATGAACATCGTAAATGGATGGCTGCGGTGAGTATCGCCATACTTGCGATTACCAGTGACCAGCTTCTTGGTTGGGTGCTGGTTGATGTTCATGACTTTGTTTTAGGCAGTTTTGTGGCAATAGTGACGTTAGTCGCCTTTGTTCGATACTCTGTTATTCCTGTTCCACAAGCGTTGCTCGATAAGCTCACGTTAGGTAAACATTCCCACGTAAGTTGAACCGATTTCACCCAGAGCGAGGGTATTCTGATAAGCGTCTAGGGAAATATGAATTATTAACAATAAAACACTGTTCATAATTGTTTTAATTAGATAGTATTTATAAATCTAGTGAATACTAACTATGGAAAGATATATGAATAAGTGGATGCTGCTCCTCTCTCTGTTTTCAGCTGCCTCATACAGCGCCTCTGAGTTTTCAAATGAGGGTATTACTGCTCCCGACTTCAATTCACCGGATTTTAAGCCACCTGAAGTTTCTCAACAGGAACAACACAATATCGTTTGTGAAAGTGTCGTTTGTAATTCAATCTCGCGATCGCAGCCCGTTCCTGAAGTGGGCGAAGTACCGGATAGAGAGCCGAATAAAACATTAGAAACGATAGCGAGTGCGATTTTCATCGCGGGCGAAATTGGTATTGCAGAGAATTTGATTGAACCAGACGAAGAGCATTATATTGTCGAGTAATGATTAATTAAAATTGCGGCATGTGAAGCGGTAAATACAGAGCTTTCTGCATTCGTTCATTGATTAAATATTTACGAAGTTTTTAACAAGGACGAAAAATGGAAATCTGGAAGTTAATGCTATTCATCCCCGCTTGTTTCGCGCTCAACATGACACCGGGCCCAAACAATTTGTTATCAATGAACAACGCTCGTTGTTACGGATTTCAGGCCTCCTTTGTCGCTGGTCTAGGAAGAATCCTTGCTTTTTCCGGCATGATTGCTTTGGCTGCATCTGGTTTAGCGGTTGTGCTTTATACTTCTGAAACGCTGTTTTTCCTGATCAAATTATTTGGTGCAATGTATCTGTTGTGGATCGCGTTTAACCTATGGCGATCTCAAGCCAGCCCGGTCGCGGATATCGAGCGAAATAAGAACTGGTTTGGTCTTGTTAAACAAGAGTTCGCACTCGCTGCGGGCAATCCAAAAGCGATACTCATTTTCACTGCATTCCTTCCTCAATTTGTCGATGTTTCTGCGAACGTAAATACTCAATTCTTTGTTTTGGGAAGTACGTTTCTTGTATTAGAAATGCTCGCAATTTCTATCTATGCAGCCTTTGGCTTATATCTACGACATTGGTTTTCAAAACCTCAAATGGCCAAGCGCTTCAATAAAGCATGTTCTGTGTTTCTTGCCTTGTCTGGTGCGAATTTATTGGTGAGTCGTCAGTAGAAATTGACTGGTTTGTGAGTTGTATTTGTCGATGGTTTTGGTGCCATTAAAGAAGAGAGTGCCTATCTAGAGCCCGCATCTTGATGCCGGTTTAAATATGGGCGTATGCACGCCTAGGTCAACATCACGATACCGTGCATTAATACGACACTAGAGGTCAGTCGGGTTCGCATATCAAAATAGCCATCCGGGCCTTCGCTTTGATTTTCTTCTCTCATCGACCTTTCCGCTCGCCAAACCGCAATATAGCCAATGATCAGAATCAGAGTGGTGAGGAACTCTTGCTGCTCACCGAGTAGCACCGCTAGCCAGGCTGCCAACACAATAACATTGCTTAGAATCAGAGCCTTGTTGCTGGATTGGCTTTCGAAGTTCTCTATCCCATTACCCCACAAAATGCCCGACAAAAAGCTCAAGATAACCACGCTGTAGGTGATGAAGAATGTTTCGCCGCTCAAGCTAAAGAATTGGCTGTCGGTGAGTGATAACAGTAGGCCGAACAAAAAGGGGATTAAACCCATATAACCCAGCTTGGCCATGGTGTTGCGTGTTTGAGTTGTCTCCATGTAATTCGCCCTCATAACTGTTGCTCAATCGCGTTTTTGAGTGTTGCACTCACTGGAGATGTTGAGCTAGGGAAGGTGGCGACCACTTTGCCTTCTTTGCTGATTAGGAATTTGTAGAAGTTCCATTTGGGCGTCACACCTGCTTGCTGCTGTATTTCTGCAAACACAGGGTTTGCGTCTGGCCCAGAGAGTGAAGCGCGCGCCATCATCGGAAAGGTGACGCCATAATCTAGGTAGCAGATTTTGGCGGATTGCTTCTCGCTTCCTCTGTCTTGGCGAAAATCATTGCTTGGGAAACCAACAACCGTGAATCCTTGATCTTTATACGTTTGGTGAAGCTGCTCAAGTTGCTCGAACTGAGGCGTGAAACCGCATTGGCTTGCCGTATTTACGATCAATAAAGTCTTACCTTGAAACTCTTCACACAGCTCAATTTCTTCGTTTGAATTTAACAGTCTTTGTTTGCCTTTGAGTATCTCTGGGCAGCTTGCTGAAAAAGCGAATGAACTTGTTAGGCTCGCGATTAGGGTGGTGGAGCACAGCAGTGAATGTTTCATAAGTCTGACTCATTTTAATTGGCATAACTGTATTACTGTTCAGCGACTTGAAATGATCACTTTAAAGACCAGAATCGCTTAAGTATCAGCTATCGTTTAAGTGTCAATTGTCGCTTAGCAAATAGGGCGCCACCAAGCGCCTGATGTTTACCTTGGCTCCAAGGCGAGATGCCAGCAGGTACATGCCTCCAATCTTTCGGTGGAGGAATAGAGCGTCTGCTGGTGGCGTATGCCAATACTCTTGTTCCATGCTCAAGATGGTACCAGCTTCACGAAGTCGTTGAGCGAGTCCGCTGGCTTTAAAATCGTAGTCTTCGTCGACTAACATAGGTTCACAGGCCATTTTCACTAAGTTGAGAATCGCTTGGCGCTGATCGGGCAGTATGACTTCGCTAAAGAATCCAATCTGTTCGAGTGCTTGATTGAGCCCTGATTCGTCTTTATTAACAACAGAAGTAAAGGCCAAACGATAGCCATCACTGAAGCGGTCGCTGTATTCTCGGGTTGCCCCAAAATCTAATAGCCCAATCTGGCGCGTGTTTTCAACGTAAAGGTAGTTGGCGAAGTTAGGGTCGGTCTGCACCATTTTAAAATCGAACAATTCCCTGAACATGAGTTCGAGCAAGCTGTGCATCACAAAATCACGGGTGCTTTGATCATAACCTTCAATTTGCTCTATCGAGATGCCCTCAATGAAGTCCATGGCGAGCACCGATTCTGATGAGATTTGCGTATGAATCTTAGGCACGACGAAGTGAGAGTGCTCTTTAAGCGCATGATAGTAACGAGTCGCATAGTCGGCCTCTCGAGCATAGTCCGCTTCATCATGGAGCTGTTTCTTCGCTTCTTCTAACAAGCCTTTGTAATCGACTGACTTTGGTATCAACCCAACAATATTGAGCAATGTACCAACGTTGTCCACATCACTGTCGATGCTTTTTCGAATGCCAGGGTATTGGACTTTGACGGCGAGTTTGTCTCCCGCATCGCTATAGGCTTGGTGAACCTGGCCTATAGATGCGCTGGCGATAGGTTTAAAGTTGAAGGAAAGGAATTCGGCTTTCCAATGGCTCCCGAGCGAACTTTCTAACACTTGGTTGAGCTGCTTTGTTGGCAGAGGATCTGCGTCTGAGCGCAGGCGAGAAAGAATGTCGGCGAGTTCAGGTTCTAAGACATCGCCTGCATCCATTGATAGCATCTGCCCCAGTTTCATTGCTGCACCGCGCAGGTGTGCGAGTTGATCGGTTAGACGAGCAATGTTTTGTGGCGTTAGCAGTAAGTCTTTTGCTTTGGGCCTGTTGCCTTGTGCTATTTGCTTGGTGCCTTCCGTTAGCACATTACCCGCGACCCTTGTTGCCAGCGAGGCAAACTTACTGAATCTAGAAATTCGATGAGTGGGAAGGTTTCTCTCTTTTGCCGACATAAAGGTTCTCACTTAGTTATCAAGTTTGATACCAATCGTAGTAAATAACTGTTCACCCTAGCTTGTTAAAAATCTCGATAACGTCGTTAGATTTTTTGATTGTAGAATAACTACTTATCGAAAAAAGCCGCCTTGTTCTCCAGCTTTTTCCCTGCGCTATTTTTGACCACTTACTTACTGTGATTGGTATGACTACAAAGTTCTATAAATCATTACCCAACCGAATGTTTTGTTGTGGTAACGTGGCTCGCGAAACAGTAAACAGAATTTAAAGGGCAAAACATGAAGTTTATTTGGTTAAAAGTTGCGGTTACCGTTTTAGTTTTTGCTGCGCTGTTTGGTGTGGTGTATTACAAAGTCGCGAGTGGTATGTCTTAACCAAGCGCTATTTTGTGCAGCTGTTACCATCGCAGCGCGACTTTCCGGTTAACCAGAAAGAGACTTTGTATCGGTTCTTGGCAAACCGAAGATAACACCAGTCGGCCACTGGCTTGAATATCGCCCAACGTAAAGGGGCGTATAGCCAACCTTCTCCTACTAAGCGCCACGCTTGGTAGGTCACGTCTAAACCTAGCAGCAGTTTTCCATTCTCATCCAGTGCATGCAAAACGGTGTTGGCTGCGTCGGCATCAATCTGAGGGTAGTCTGAAAAGGCTTCACTGTAGATATCGATGGTTTGAATCTTATTCTCGACATCATGCTTTGCAAGTGCCGCCATCTCCTTTGCGCACAATGGACATGTCCCATCGTAAAATATCGTAAGTTGTGTCATCGTCTGTTCGCCTATCATTTCACGAGTGAACCTTCAGTTACCCGTTAAGTCGGCACCCGTCAATTCAATCGCTTGTTATTCAATAATCTAGCAATGGCTACGTGATTGTACCTTTTTAAGATCACTCTCCTCGTATCAAAGCTAAAAAAATGTCTGACGTAGACACTTTGTTCATCCTTTTAAGTCCTTGATTGTTTGGTTAAATCTCGGGTTTATGGACAAAGGATAACAAAGCGTCCAATAAAGGTGTGCCTTCAATATATAAACATCAATCAAATCAATTAGTTGAACTTGGCTTGGAATATGCTCTATCGAACCTACGAATTGCCAAAGGATTTTCTCTAATTTGGGCAGGCAGAAAACCCTAAAAGCATAAGTATGAACAAATGGAGAGAGAACATGAAGGTTATAAATTATTTACTTAGTGTGCTTTTGTTGTTTAGTAGCCCCCAGTTGGCGTGGGCTACTGTTGATGTGATGGAACTCGATGGTAACGCGACCAGTGATAATAGTGGTATCGATTGGGATGACGTAAATGATCCTAACAGCATGGTTGGGATTGCAGAATTTTTCCAAAAAGACCGTAACGGTATCGACCAAATCTTTTGGAAGGGTGGATCAAAAGATGATTCCGACATTACAGATTGGGCGTTCCGTACCGCGTCACCACAACCAAAAGATGACTTTACCAATGCGTATGCCGCTGCCTTTGAAAGCGAAGGTGACTTGCTGATTTACTTTGGTGCAGACCGATATGCGAACAATGGTGATATGTACATTGGCTTCTGGTTCTTACAAGACCAGGTTGGATTACCGGATGGGAAAACCAAAGGCGACTTTGTTGGGCAGCATATCAATGGAGACATCCTCGTGCTGATTTCATTCCCACAAGCGAGTGGCGGTAATCCGTATATAGAAGTGTTGCAGTGGGATTTAAATAATGGTGATGTCACCGACAACATGACGAGAATTTTCCAAACGGACGGTGACCCTAAATCGAATGATTTCGTGGGAGCAAGATGTGGCAGTGGCGCTGTCGGTGTCGATAAGATCTGTGCGATTTCAAATGATGACTCTATTGGAGCAATACCGCTACCGAATGTACAAGGTTGGGAGTATCTTGCGAAAACGGGGGAAACAACCTCTATTCCGACAGAGAGCTTTGTAGAAGGACGTCTGAATTTATCTGCGTTGTTGAACGATGAGTTTGGTATCAGCGACATTCCTTGTTTCAGTAGCTTCTTAGTAGAGTCACGAGCTTCACGTTCGATTGATGCATCTTTGGCTGACTTCGTTGTCGGTTCATTCAGTTTATGTAGCATCAATATAGCAGCGACTTGTAACACAACCAGTTTTACGGTTGATGGCATGTTTAACATCGATTACACCGTGACGGTAACCAATACCGGTCCTGGTTCGTTAGGCACCAATGGTGATTACGAAGTGGCCTTTTTATCTGAGTCACCAATCTTAGGTGCGCTTCCAGTCGTTGGTAACGGTGATGAAGTGTGGAGTGTCGGCGAGTCATTCTCATTCATGGGGAATTATTTGTCTGTAAATAATGGTGCTGTCGGTGTCATAGATGGTGCGGTGGATCTTGATGGGCTTATCGTTAATGCTCAAGCGCCAGTGGCCTACAATTGTCCACCAATAGACTTGAGTCCAATGGTTGAGATTTCTAAGGTATGTAATAGTTTCTTAGAGGTTGATGGCGGTCAAGTTGTGCTTAAGAAAACCTATGATGTTGAAATATGTAATACTGGTGATATCCCATTGGCCATTGAATCGCTGGTGGATTCTAAGGATGACTCTTTGAGCCGTTCTGATTTACCTACTGAAGTAGTCAACAGCAGTTATTACCTCGACTTTGCTTTGCCTTGTGATGATCTTGACGATGTGACCACATGTGGTGCTGGCAATATGTGTAGTGCATTAAGTGCCGACCCTGAGCTGTTTGCTTGTAAAACGGGTGAAGGAGAGTGGATACCGAACTTTGGTGATGCGATTGGTCAAGTGTGTACACAAGTAAGTAAAACTTATGCACCAAATGTGTTACCAACCGGAACTGCAGGGATGCTATCTAATCAAGTGACAGCAACGTTTGACTCGCTGTTCTTACAACAAGCATTTATGGAAACATCGAACATTGCAACCTGTGATGTTTGTCCATTTACTGTTCCTGAGCCATAAGTACTTTCATTAATTGAGTACAACTGAACTCCAAAGCAGCCTAGTTCGTTAGGCTGCTTTATTAGTTATTTAGTTAGCTAGCTAGTTAGGCGACTTAAATTACTATCTGATGTTTCTTGATCAGCTTGTATAAGGTTGTCCGAGAAATAGACAACGCTTTAGCGGATTGGGAAATATTGTAGTGGTGTTGCTGAATCACTCGACGAACATTTTTTGAAGAAAGTCGAGTGTCACTCTCAGTATCGGGCGACGCGTCTTTTAATTGAATCCCCATATGACGAGTAGAGAGGGCGCTTGAATTAGAAAGAACAATCGCCCTTTTTATGCAGTTGAATAACTCTCTAACATTGCCCGGCCAATGGTACTGTTTCATTTGCTCAAGGGTGTCACTAGGCAGTTTGGTTTTGGATGCGTAATTGTGCTTCAGTTCAAATCGAACCAAATCTTCAATGTCTTCTTTGTGATCATTGAGTGGTACTAGGTCTAATGGAAGTACATTGATGCGATGAAAGAGATCCTTTCGAAATTTACCCGCAGCAACGGCTTGTTCGATATTGACGTTGGTGGCGAAAATCACACGGCAATCTACGGGCAATTGGTTGTTACTGCCGAGTCGCTCTATCAAGTTATTTTCTAGAAAGTGGAGTAAGTAAGTTTGCAGCGACAGTTCAAGGTCGCCGATCTCATCCAAAAATAGCGTGCCACCATTCGCTCTTTCCACGTGTCCGACGTAGCGTTTGTTTGCACCCGTGAACGAGCCTTTTTCAAAGCCAAATAACTCTGAGTGAATCAAGGATTGTGGAATTGCGCCACAATTTACAGCGATGAAAGGTTTTTGACTGCGGGCTGAGGCCTCATGTATTAAACGCGCACATAGGCTTTTTCCTGTTCCGGTTTCCCCTTGAATCAGTACTGGAAAATCGTTGTTAGCGATCTTGGCTATCTTCTTTTTAAGTTGTTGGATGGTTCTGGATTGCCCTACCAATTGACATTCATGGCACGAGGCAGGCTTAGGTTTAGTTTGCTTGGTGTCTACCATGCCATACGCATGCCCTAAATTTCGACAAAGCCATTCTGTATCAATAGGCAGGTGGTAATAATCCCAAAAGGTTTGCTTAATGAGTGATAAGTTGCGGCTTGGTGGTTGGTTGCAGATAGCGATTGCTTTTAAACTTGGAGAGAGAACCTTTAACGCTGATATTTGCTCACATTGTTTGTCGATTGAGGATGATGTTAGACAAGAAACCACAATTGGTGCGTAGCTTTCGCTGCGTGTCTCGAGTAAGTGAATGGCCTGTTCGGTCGTTTCTGCAACTTGAGCTTCCCAGTTATGGAGACGCAGTTCTCCAACCCACTGACTATGGTGCAGGCACGCGGTGTTGCATAACAAAATCACAGAACGAGTTATTGGCTCAGGTGATACTCTTTTTGATGGCATTGTGCTCACTCTTCATGTTTCGATGTCCATGATGAAACCTTCAGTAAGCCCCCTAAATATCCCATAAGCTTAGAAGCAAAATTCAATTAATTCGAGTACACAAATTTGACGGTGTTTAGCTGACAAGTGGGCATTTTTTCAAGCGAGAAAGTTAATCTGGTGCTTTACTTACTGATATTCATGCTATTAGTAAATATATTCACGGATATCGTGTTTTTACTTTTTGTTTGCTGATGAACACACAGTAAACCCCGCGCTAATCACTAACAATAAAGAGCTGATATTGATGATAATTAACGTAGCAAAAAAGTTCATTTTAGCAGCTTCTGCGCTGATGCTCGGCGGTTGTGTTAGCTACAGTGTGACTGAACAAGAAATGACGAACTACCTGCAAGATTCGGTGATGTTAGAACAAGAAGTCGGTGTGCAAAACGTTATGTATGCGCAAGTCGCTGTTGATGATTTAGCGGTGCAGATTGGTAGAGCTGATACCGAGCGTGTGTCTGTTTTAGCGAACACGAATGCAAAAGTTCAGGTGTTCAATATGCCGAATATGGGGTTGGACTTGGATATCGAGTTCAGTGCGATTCCTGAATACGACAAAGAGAGCGGCGAGATTTATTTGAAATCACTGCGTTTAGAGCGCTTTGAAGAAAAAGATAAACAGCTTTCGCCAGAGATTGCCAAACTGCTTAAGCCTGCCGTTTCCATGATTGGTTTTGCTTTGTCCCAGTCTCCCGTTTACAAGCTCGACAGCAATAAAGTGCAAGAGTCGTTGATTAAGTCATCGGAACCGAATCTAGTGATCCGAGATAATAAGTTGGTTATCGAATTGTTTGATTAACCTTTTTCGTTTTAGCTTGGACTAAGATTTGAACATAATGGCTGCCGATTAGGTGGCCATTTTTGTATGTGTTGAGCGGTTCATTAATCTTATCGAACTATCTCATTTATTGAATTCGTCACGCATCTCACCTTTACTTTACTCTTGTGAGCAAGCCATCGCTTCAGTCATCAAATGATAAAAAAGATAAAGGTGAACGAACTATGAAGAATCCAGTAATAGCGGATACCAAGCCAATCAAAGTGGAGCTAACTGAAGGGGAGGAGTATTACTTCTGTACCTGTGGTAAATCGAAAAACCAGCCGTACTGCGACGGCTCTCATGCCGGTACCGGCTTTAAACCGAAGAGTTTTGTGGCCGAAGAAAACGGCGACGCTTACCTATGCCGCTGTAAATATTCGAACAACCTACCTTTTTGCGATGGTACTCATAAACAGTTTACGGCGGAACAGGTGGGGCAAGAAGGCCCAGAGGTTCACATCCAAGCGGCTGCGCCAGACTTGTCTCCTGCTGCATCGGCAACCAAAGAAGAACCCACGGTCGAGTTTATCCATCAACTGGCGCGCGATGGTTTATCTAAGGTTGGGCATCATGGACCCATGACCTCAATGGGTGTACCAAGATATCTATTGCCGCATTGGGATGATATTCAGGTCATGGTTGCTCAAATGGCGACCAAACCTCGGCTTGAAAATGTGCCTGTGGGTACGGAACTGATTATTGGCCCTAAAGCGAAGAAGCCGCTCAAGTTGAACATCTCCTTGTTTGTGTCTGATATGAGTTTTGGCTCTTTGTCTGAAGAAGCAAAAGTCTCGTTGGCGACAGGCGCGGAACTCGCAGGCACAGGTATCTGTTCTGGAGAGGGCGGTATGTTACCCGAAGAGCAAGCCGCGAACTCACGTTACTTTTATGAACTAGCCAGTGCTCAGTTTGGTTACGATGAAGCTAAGCTCAAAAACGTTCAAGCCTTCCACTTTAAAGGCGGGCAGGGGGCGAAAACCGGAACCGGCGGTCATCTGCCGGGAGTTAAGAACATCGGTAAGATTGCGGAGGTACGTGGCATTGAAGCGGGTACGGCTGCGATTTCTCCACCAACCTTTGTTGATCTAAAAACCGTCGAGGATTTCAAAAATTTTGCCGACCGAGTTCGAGAAGTGACGGGCGGGATCCCAATAGGCTTCAAGTTGAGTGCTAATCACATCGAAGAAGACATTCAGTTCGCGCTTGATGCCAGTGCTGATTACATCATCTTGGATGGGCGCGGAGGTGGTACAGGCGCTGCGCCTGAAATGTTCCGAGACCATATCAGTGTTCCCACCATTCCAGCACTTGCTCGTGCCAGATCTTATCTAGATAAACAAGGTGTAAGTGACAGAGTCACCTTAATCATTACTGGCGGACTTCGTGTTCCGATGGACTTCGTAAAAGCGATGGCGCTTGGTGCAGATGGGGTCGCTATCTCGAACAGCGCCATGCAGTCGATTGGTTGTGTGGCGGCGAGAATGTGTAATACCAACAATTGCCCAGCAGGTATCGCGACTCAAAAAACCGATTTACGCCAACGCTTGAATGTCGAGAAGGCATCGAATCAACTCAAGAACTTCTTCGAAGCCTCGACAGAATTAATGCAAGTGATGGCGAGAGCGTGCGGCCATGATCATTTGAATCAATTTAACCCGCACGATTTAGCGACGTGGAATCGTGAAATGGCAGAGTTGTCAGGCGTTACTTATTCGGGCGTCAGCCCTTTAAATCAATCTAAGTAAATCACACCTCAATAAAGCACACCCACTGCACTTTTGGGTGTGCTTATTCTTGCCATGCAATACAAACCCATATTCCACATGCTGTAATCCACTGCTTTATCAGCGTTTTTAAATTATTTCCTATTTCTTGAAAATATAGCTTTACCTAAAGTTAACTTGAGGTTTTATCATCCTGCTTAATCCAAAAACATCAAGCATCACCTTGTCATTTTTCAAGAAATGTTTCTAACCGAATTCGAGGGTAAATAATGAAAGTATTAGCGATTGGCGCCACCAACAGTAAGACATCGATTAACCAACAATTAGCGGCTTATACCGCAAGCCTTGCGAACAACGCGCAAGTTGAAGTGCTTGATCTTAATGATTTTGAAATGCCGATTTACAGTGAAGACAGAGAAAAGGCGTCGGGTATTCACCAGCACGCGCAGCGCTTTTTTAGCAAGATTGGCGAAGCAGATGCTGTCGTCATTTCGTTTGCAGAATACAACGGTTCATACACCGCAGCCTTTAAGAATGTGTTTGATTGGACATCACGAATCGACATGAAAGTGTATCAAGGCAAACCTGTTGTTATGCTCTCCACATCACCAGGCCCAGGCGGCGCAAGCTCTGTGTTGTCGTCTGCGGTAAATTCGGCACCTTATTTTGATGCTGATGTGAAGGGCTCGATGTCGGTGCCGAGTTTCTACGACAACTTTAATGTAGAAACGGGTGAGATCATCAATGCCGAAATGGCCGAGAGCCTGAAATCGATCATGAGTCAGATTTAGAAATCGAATGACCTTCAATTAGACAAAGCAGCCATGTTCATGACTGCTTTTCGTTGAGCCCGCAGTCAAAGTTTAAGGACATTAATTAGTTAAGATGAGAATTGGTCATTATTATAAAGTTAAAGTAAGCTTTAAATATTTATGATCTCAAGGATAGTTCGTAATGAGAAACATCGTATATCTCACCATAGGCCAATTGGCGGAGCGAAGTGGTGTGGCACCTTCAGCGCTGCGCTTTTATGAAACCAAAGGGTTGATTGCTTCGATTCGTACTAACGGAAATCAACGCCGGTATCAGTCGGCGATGTTGAGACGAATTGCGTTGATACAAGTCGCGCAGTCGATAGGCTTCACGCTCGAAGAGATCACCGAAGAGTTATCAACACTGCCAATGAACCATACCGCGACTAAGCGAGATTGGGAACGCGTTGCGAAGAAATGGCAGGGGCAACTGGACAGCAAGATGGCGCAGATTAAATCGCTACAAGAAAACCTAACTGGTTGTATTGGTTGCGGGTGTTTGAGTATGCAGAAATGCCAATTGTTGAACCCTGAAGATATTCTGCATGACCAAGGACAGGGCGCACAACGCATTGTTGATTAGACTAACTGAGTTCCTGAAAGACATGGAGCAACGGGCTAAGTTTTAGCTTTTACTCAATGGGTTAAGCAACAGTTGTGGCCGAATAGCGTGCCTAGACAATCACGAATTATAGGTCTAGTTTAGGTGGTTCTTTCAATAAAAGAAGAGGTTAGTTATGTTCAGCCATGTTTTTCTCGGTACCAAAGATATTGAACGCGCGAAGGCTTTTTATGACCCAATCATGAAAGTGCTTGGTTATAGCGAAGGTTCTGTTGATCCCAAAGGGCGCTGTGTTTACGTTAGCCAAACGGGTGTGTTGGGTTTAACGAAGCCGATTGATGGTCAGCCTGCGACTCACGGCAACGGTATGACGGTGGGTTTTCTTGCATCCTCCCCAGAAGTTGTAGATGAGTGGCATCGTGTTGGCGTCGAAAATGGCGGTACCAGTATTGAAAATGGCCCCGGAGCGAGAGGTTCTGACGAGCGTCGCTTGTACATGGCTTATTTGCGAGATCCTGATGGAAACAAGATCTGTGCAACTCACTTTATGCCATAGTGGCGTATACTTATACCATAATGGCTTATACTTAGATGACATGGACTGTTAAGGATCGCTGGCGAATGCGAAGAACCAACAAAATGACACCTAATGAACTGTTTTATGAAAGCTTTGAGCGTTGCAGGATCGATGAAGAATTTCTAGAAACATTTTTGGCGGACTTCTGCGAACACAACCCTAGGTTTTCAGAGCGATTTGAAAACATAGGGTTAGAGCAACAAACCAAGATGCTTAAAGCTTCAATCATCCTTATCTATAACTCTGCAGGTCTGCCGAGCGTACGAAACTCGGTGAGAAAGCTTGGGAAGCGACATAAAGATTTAGGAATGGATATCTCTGAGCAAGAGCTCAACGAGTGGTTCAATTCGTTACTTAATACGGTTAAAAAATACGACCCTCACTACGATGAAAGCGTTGAACAAGCTTGGACAGAAACTCTCGAGGCCGGCTTAACTATCATGAAGAAAGAGTGCGTAGTTCCAAACACTGTGAATAACTAGGTCGTTGATGGGTAGTTTTGCTTGTTCGTTAGTTAAAACCGGCATTAACTCTTGAAAGATTGACATTGTCAGGTAAGCCTAACGATATCAGGCTTACCTCTTATTGTTTGACTAGAAATGAGCAGCCCAACCAATCAGGAACCCTTGCGATGCGGTATCGTATTCAAAGGTGCCCTTGTTCTCGTAATCAACCCAAGTTGATTTGTAGGCAACATTTAAGTCAGACCAACTGTTTATCTGGTATCGCACGCCAGTTAACAGAGATGAGGTAAAGTTGGTGTCACTGCCAAGCCCTGCATCAATGGTTGCGTGAAACTTCCAATCCTTATTGATCTGCGTTATCCATCTCACACCTATTTGGTAATCAACCCAATCTTCTTTTAATGAATTGTCGAACTCACGTGTGCCGTTTGTACGATAGAACTTTGTATCAATGTCATTATCCCACCAACGAAGCCCAAATAGATAATCAATCGACCCAAAGTCATACTGGTAGCGCTTAAAGCCTTTTACATCCAATACACCCTGTCGAATTTCAAGGTCGCCTGTAAGTGGAATACCTATGTTTCTCGTAAAGTGTGTGCTTCCACTTAATTTCATGAAGCTGTAGTCAATGTAATAGCCCCATTGATTGTCATAGATACCCTCTAAACGCACCATTGCGGTCATATCAAGGTGATCCATGATGAATGCAGGATCAACATCGACATCTGCAGACAAATCACCAATGGTGCTGTCTCCGCGGATGTTGAGTGCGAGCGCGTAAATTTCGAAGCTATGTTGCCACTTTTTTGTATCCGCTTGTGTGCTTGCTTCCTGAGCGTTTACGGTTGAGCTGGCAGCCAATGCTGATGCGAGTAGGTAATGCCATTTAGCCATATTGATATCCTTATCTTCGATGTGAAATAGCACGAATGTGAATGTGTGTTTTAACTATCCATTTCCCACATATGCAACTTGTATATTGCTGATTGTAGACTATGTTTTTTGAAAAGAGCCAAATTAAAAGAGTAAGGATATGAAGCCACAAAGTGTTTTTTTGTTCGTCGCTGTTTTGGGTTTAACACCGATTGCGTTGTCGTACGGTTATGCCCCCGTTGTCTCCCTTGATTATCTTTTCGGAATTGATGCTAGCCCTATCAATGTCACTCATATCTTTCGTGCTGTGATGGGGTTGTACTTAGCGTTGGCTCTGTTTTGGATAGCAGGGGCGTTACTAAAGAAATACCGACTGCCAGCACTCTACAGTTTGGTGGTCTTCATGTTGGGTTTGGCTGCCGGCCGAGTCATTAGCTTGGTGATAGATGGCATGCCTCACTGGCTACTTGTCGTTTATCTACTATTGGAGCTTGGCTTTGGTTTGGTTGGAATAAAAATGGTTCACAAAGAGCAATCTGAAACAGTATAAGGACATTCTATGAAAAGGATTTTCCACCTTGTTGTGATGAGTGTGTTGAGTAGCTTTTCGCTATCGGCATGGTCAGCCCAAGAGCAACCGAATATTTTTGTTATCTTCACGGATGATATTGGGATCTCAAACCTGAGTGCTTATCACAATGGTGTGATGAGCAGCGAAACACCGAACATCGATAGTATTGCTGAAAAGGGCATGCTATTGACTGATTATTACGCACAACCCTCTTGTACGGCGGGTCGTTCTGCATTCTTAACGGGTCAACTTCCTGTTCGAACAGGCATGCACTCAGTAGGGTTGCCAGGTGGCCCAGTTGGTTTAAGTGCCGACACGCCAACGCTTCCTGAGATTCTTAAAACCATGGGTTATGTCACGGGGCAGTTTGGTAAAAACCACCTTGGTGATAGAGATGAATTCTTACCGACAATGCACGGTTTTGATGAGTATTGGGGTTGGTTGTATCACTTGAATGCAATGGAATACACAGAAGATCCTGATTGGCCAAAAGATGGCTCTTTGGATGCGTTTGCGCCTCGTAATGTGATTTACGCAAGATCAGACGGTAAAGGTGGTCAAACGATCGAAGACGATGGTGCATTGTCGATCGAGCGTATGCGTACACTCGATGACGAAGTAAATAAACACGCGATCAACTTCATCGAAAGGGCGGTTGAGGCGGATAAGCCCTTCTTCACTTGGTACTGTCCATCACGCGGTCACGTTTGGACGCACCTTTCACCTGAATACGAAGCGATGCTCGGCCAAAACGGTTGGGGGCTTCAAGAAGTGGTCATGAAAGATCTTGATGATCATGTCGGTGAGATGATGGCGAAGATGGAAGAACTCGGTATTGCCGACAACACCATCATCATTTTCACTGCCGATAACGGCCCAGAGATCATGACTTGGCCTGATGGCGGCATGACACCTTATCACGGTGAGAAAGGCACAACTTGGGAAGGTGGCGTAAGAGCCCCTGCTCTGGTTAGCTGGCCGGGTAAAATCCCTGCGGGTACTGTAGGCAATGGCATCTTTGATGGTATGGACTGGTTACCCACTCTGGTCGCTGCGGCTGGTGGTCCAACGGATCTAAAAGAAAAACTGCTGAAAGGTCACGATGGCTTTAAAGCGCACCTTGATGGTTACAACCAAGTGGATATGCTGACTGAGAAAGGCGAGTCAAACCGTAAAGAGATCTACTACTACGAACGAGACAAGCTGCAAGCGGTTCGTGTTGGTGATTGGAAGGCGCACTTTGTGGTCCAAAATCATGGCTGGAGTGGTCCGAAAGAGGAGCTAAATGCACCATTATTGTTTAACTTACGTCGTGACCCATACGAGCGAGCGGCGGAAGAGTCGGGCATGTACCTAAAATGGATGGGACAAAAAATGTGGGCATTTGGCCCGGCACAAGCTGCTGTCCAACAACATCTAGCAACCTTCCAAGAGTGGCCTCCAGTAACGCCTGATTCTCCGGCAGAGAAGACCGGTGGTGTAGGTAACTAGTTAGATATCATAAAAAATCCCGCTCACACTGAGCGGGATTTTTGTTTGAAAGCGTCTTAACGTTGGTTCTATTTTAGCGTCGTGTTTCGTTCAATGAACTTCACTGGCACCATCAGCTTAACCAAGCTTGTGTCTTGCTCTTGAATCTGGCTAACGACAATTTTCACTGATTCACGTGCAAGGCGTCTGAAATCTTGCTTGAAGGTAGTGAGTTGGTAGTTCAACCATTGAGTCTGTGGGATATCATCAAAACCAATCACTTGAAGATCTTCTGGAATACGCAGGTTAAATTCTAAGCGCGCCACATCCATTACTGCCATCGCGAGGTTATCTGTCGCACAGAAAATCGCTTGAGGATGTGTGGGTTCTGAAAACAGAGTCCGAATGGTATCTAGAGCATCAAGGTAGTCATAGTCAGCTTCAATAACACGAGCTTGCTTGCCTGTTAGATCTTCGAATTCTGAGCAAAAGCCCGATTCACGCTCGCCGTTGGTGTAGGTTGGCACGTTACCTGTCAGGTAAACCGCTGACTTTGTTCCTACGCTATGTAAATGCTGAGCGGCGACTTGGCCAGCGGCGTAGTTGTCACTTATTACATGGCTACTCTTAGTCCCTTCAACTACACGAGCATACTGAACAATGGGGATGTTGAACTCTTCACACTCTTCATAAAGCGACTTATTAAAGGTCGCCGAAGCAGCAATTACGCCATCAACTCGGTATTGGAAGATATTAGGAATCGAGTGGTTGTCGTTTCCATCAACTTGCCAAGGAATCAATACCGCAGAGTAACCCTGTTTTTGTAGTTCAGTAGAGATAAGCTGCAGAGTTTTCATGTGGATAGGGTAGTCGGCATCTGGGAAAACTAAGCCAATCAATTTGGATTCATTTGTCGTCAGACTGCGGGCAAAGGCATTGGGACGATAATTCAACGATTTTGCTGCATCGAACACTTTTTGCTTGGTCTTTTCAGACACTGAACTGCCCGGGACAAATACACGAGATACAGTTGATTGAGAAACGCCAGCAAGTTTAGCGACATCTTTAGATGTGACGGTTGGCTTTGACACCGTGGAGTGTTTTGGAGAGTTCATAGACCATACTTTTGAACCAAATTGATTGTGCATAGAGTAACATAATTAGGTACGTACTCAAAAATACAATATGCCATGACTGGATGAAAAATAAGGGTTGATAGAGAGTGTTGAATATTATTCTGGGTATGACCCAAAAAAGCTCTGCGTTAAGAGCAGAGCTTTGTTTAGAGAATTTATTAATCGACTAACTGGGTGTTAGAAGTAGTAACGAATACCTGCAGCGAATTGGTCGTCTCTGTTTTCGAATTTACCGCCAACGAACTGATCTTTACCTAGGTCGAATTGGTACTCAGTCCAAACTAGGAATTTGTTCTTCTGGAAGTGGTATTCAACACCAGGGATAAGCAAGTTACGCTCATAGCCATCTGTCTCGTCATCACGATCTTCCATGTAGTTGTAGTTCAACGTAGGGCGTAGGCCATTGTCGAAGTGGTAGTAAGTGTAGATTTCACCACCTAGGGTATCGAACATTACATCCGTACCGCCTTGGCTTACTGCTTCCCAGTTTTCGCCAACATGGAAAGTGGCACCTGCGTAGAAGCCACCGTTGCTGTAGTTCGCACCCAATAGCATGATGCGCATGTTGTCGCCATTTTCTACGCCAACCACACCTGAGTCTAGGTCTGCAATTTCATTTTGGTGGTAAGCTGCACCAAGTGTTACACCATCAACCGGTTTGTAAGTGATTGACGCGCCCACACCGTTTTTCAATGAAGCTGTCGCATTACTCGCTAGTGCCACTTCTTCACGTGTTGTTTGGTAAGTGAAGCCGTAGCTTACTTGGTCGTTGATCGAGTTACGGTAAGTAATGGAGTTTTCTGCTCGACCTGTACCAGATGCAATACCCCAGTCAGAAAGGTTGTAAACACCTGAGCCGCGAGTACCGAAGACACGACCTAAGTCGGTGTACCATGCTACGTCATAAAAAGTAGACCATTGCATAGTACCTGCTGCGATCTTGCCGTATTTGTCGTGCTCTACGCCTGCGTATAGAAGTCGGTCGTAAATATTGTCGCCGTTAGCACCTGAGTTGTAACCCCATTCAGCATGGCCAAAGCCAGTCCAGCCGTTATCGAGTCCCATTTGACCTTTAAGGCCGAAACGAGAGCTACCGCTGTTCCACTCACCGTTGTGGTCGCCGCCCTTATCTTGGTAACGAACGTCAAAACGACCGTCTAAAGTAAGGCTATCGCCCGCGTCATTGGTAAAAGTGTGTGCAGCAAAAGCAGAGCCTGAGGTAAGTGCTGTCAGGATCACTGCTGAAAGAATCGACTTTTTCATTGTAATTCTCTTTATTCAGGCCGTAGAAAGCCACCGTGCTTTCAAGCCCGTTATATTGGTAATGGTTTGGCAGGGTGTACCCCATCCATGAGGCACTAGTAGATTCAGTTATTAGTGGAGCAATAATGAATTGGTTGGAGCACTTACTAGGAGCGAGAAGGGTCCCCCAGTAAGCGTGGCAACCTAAATCAGATGTCTATTTAGGTTGCCACTATTTCGTTTCAATCTTTTGGATTAAAGCGTATCGATTACAGCGTTGGGTTCATGATGCTTGAAGTGCGTTCGAACACATCTAGACCTTGCTGTTGTAGCCAGTAAGGAAGGTCGATAAGAACCCAGTTCTCAGACAGTTTGTCACCGTCACGGTAGTAAACGTCAACTACTTGCATGTTTGCACGTACTTCACCGCCAGTCATACCTAGGAAGCCACCTGTTGGTGTGTTTGATAGGTTTGGCCAACCGAAGAAACAAGAGAAGTTACCTTCAGCGAAACGACAAACGTGGCCGTTGAACTTCTTGTCTTTCAGGTTGTTACGGAAAGGAAGTTGGTGCTGTTGTTGGTAGCGAGGAATTGTGTAAGACGCGCCGATACCACATGGGCCGTACCAAATCATGTCTTTTGACCAGCTCTTCGCTAGTACTTCTGGTGGGCAACCCATAGCGCCGCTGTCGTTAAGAGCAGACAGGTCATCAACCATTTTGTTTACTAGAGCAAGTGTCGCAACACCTTCTTCTGGAGCCGCGTCTTCGAATAGCAGACCATCGTGGTTACGTGGGCCAGGGTATACGAAGTGCTTACCAGTTGATGGTGGAAGTGGGTAGCAACCCGCTTGATCCATCATGCCTAGTAGGTCTAGGAACAGGCCTGTCTTAGTGATTTTGCCATCAACAACACAGTTAAATTCTGCGTAGCGAACGTTCATGATCTTGCCAGTTGGGCGCATGCCTAGGTATTCAGCGTCGAATAGACCCATGAAGTGACCCATGCTCATTACCCAAATCTCATCTGGGTTAACTTCGTTGTTACCACCGATGAAGATGTCTTGACGACGCTGCATGCGAGTCATTGACTTCATCATTGGTGCCCAGAATACGTCAGCTGCTGCTTGTGCGCCTTCTTGCTCACGGAATGGGTAAACACCGCGCCACAAGTAATCTTCAGAAGTGTGTGCTTTTAAAACTTCAGCAACGTTCTCGTGAGTTGCGTTTTCCATTGCATCGAAGTATTCACGAACAATGCGTTTCGCTTCTTGATATTTAGACATAATAATTTCTCTTTGTGTTGTCGAGTCAACATTCGGAACAGGACTCGATTTGGATTTTGTTACCGGCTGACTTATCAGCCGGCTTTAAACTTTTCGTATTTAAACTTCAGCGTATGAGTGTCGAATTAAGCTTTTGCTGCTTCAGCTTTTTTGCTCTTATCGAAGACGCCACCTTTTAGAGTTTCAGGCAGTGTTAGCCATAGTAGGCCGGCGATAATCCATACGATTGGTGAGCCCCACATTGCTGTTTGTAGGTCGGTACGCTCTTGGATGAAGATAAGAACCATTGGTGCCCACATGCCGATAATACGACCGCCATGGAATAAAGCTGCACCATAGCTACGCAAGCGTGCTGGGAACAATTCAGAGAAGTAACCGCCCCATACTGCAGAAGCAGACAGGCCGAAGTTGTAGATAAGACCTAGAAGAGCCAGCATGTTTAGGCCGCCAATCATCATGTCGCCAGGTGCGACAAAGAAGATAGAAACCATGATACCTGCGAGGATGAAGCCGAACGCGTTGATCTTACGACCGTACTTATCTGCTGCCCATCCCCAGAACCAAGCACCGAAAAGTGAACCAAATGCTGAGATAGAGAAGATCAAACCGATGGTTGCACCATCAAACATACGAACATCTTTCAGGTAGGTAGTTACAAAGCCACCGAAGAATTGGAATCCGTAGAAGTTAAGACCAGAAAGAAGTAAACAAGTAATCGTAATTTTGCGGTAAGGCTTGCTTAACATCTCACCCCAAGAACCTTTTTTAGCTTCGGTTACTTCACCAGCTGCATTGGTTGTTGTTTGTTGATCTTCTTCACCGTAGGCGATCACTGTTTTGTCGCTTGGTAATACAAAGATCATTAACGCTGCTGCTACAAGCGGTGGAATACCACCTACCCACATTAGGCTCTGCCAAGGTGCATCAACACTTGTAATGAAGGCTGCATAAGCGCCCATTGCCACTAAAGCAACAGAGAACATTGAAGAAGCAAAAGCAGTCAACTTACCGCGAACCGTTGGTGTAAATAGGCCAATCATCAAAGATACAGCTACAGTGAAGTAACCACCTAAAGATAGTCCAATGATGAAACGCATTGCAGCCCAAGTGGCGTAGTCGGTAAACATCATGTTGATGATGGTTGCACCACCGTTTAGTGCCGTAATTGCTACTAGCGTGGACTTTTTGCCGAACTTGGTTGCGAACCATGCACAGCTCAGTGCACCAATCAGAGCACCAACAGACTGCCAAGTGTAGAACTGAGCGGTATCAGAAAGGCTAATACCAGCATATTCTTCCACGATGTATGGGCGTACGTAGTCAATAATTACAAAGTTATAACAATAAAAAAAGTAACCCACTAGAATTGCTAGATATGCGGCTACCCTTTGAATCATAGGAACTTCGCTCATGTGTTTTTTAATGGTCATGACCGATAAACCTTTATTTTATATAGGGTGGTTTTGGTTTTAATTATTGTGTGTTGATTATTTAGCTTCATCACACCGTCTTCATTTCGGGAGAGATAATAGAATTTTTGTGGTTATTAGATCCGTGATCAAAGTCAATTTTAAAATGAGTGCGCACCCATTTTGTGCATTTTAGTGATCTTGATCTCATTTAACTGAGTTTTTGTGCTTTGTGGGGCGATTTGAGTGTTTAATCGTCTATCTTAGTGATAATAGTCACACTTATTGTGGGTTTTTGAGGGAAAATATCCATTTTTGAGTACTATTGGCGGCGAATGATTTGCGACATACAATAAACGGAATCTAAAAATGGTTACGTACTCAAGTTTTGTGGTTATTGCTCTTTATGTGCTAACTACTTTGTTTATCAGCTACTTAGTTAATAGGCGCTATAGCGTCGGTGGCGACTTTTCGACTGGTGGAAAACAGTTTGGTTGGTTTACGGCAGGTGTGTCGATTCTTGCAACCTACATCAGCGCAATGACGTTCGTTGGCATGCCGGGCTGGGTTTATAGCTCAGGTATGGAAGCGATGAGCGTACATTTGAACTATCCAATAGTGATCTTTTTCACTGTGCTTTTCTTTGTTCCGGTGTTTTACAAGCTCGGCCTAACCTCGATTTACGAATACCTAGAGCACCGCTTTGGCGTTGTTGCTCGCACGATCAATTCCATCGTGTTCATTGTGGTTCAGTGTATTTCGGCAGGGGTTATTCTGTATGCGGTAGCCCTGATCTTAGTGCAAGTGCTGCCAGTGAGTATCTCTGAGGCGATCATCTACATCAGCGTATTTACTGCGTTGTATACCTATGCGGGTGGTATCTCGACAGTAATCTGGACTGACATGCTTCAGTCAGCAGTGTTGATTATCGGCAGCATTGCGATCTTTGTTTTATTGCTGATGAAAATCGATGCGGGCGAGATGTTGTCTCCTGAACATTTGAATATCATCAATCTCGATTTTGACTTAGGCGTCGATACCACATTGTGGGCCGGCGTAGTGGCTGTGAGCTTCTTACACCTGAGTGTGTATGGTACTAACCAACTGATTATTCAAAGAACGTTGGCGACTAAGTGTGTTAAAACAGCGCAAAAGTCGATGTTGCTTTGTGGCTACGGTGCATTCTTTGTTTATCTGTTCTTTGCTGTGATGGGGGTGCTGTTAAGTGTCTTTTATCAAGACAGCAGTTTTGAAAACAGCAACGAAGTGATTCTCGATTTTGTGTTTAACCATACCAACCCAATCATTGTTGGTTTGGTGATCTCAGCACTTTCGGCTGCGGCAATGTCGACATTGGATTCCACTTATAACTCGATGGCGACGGTCGCAACGTTCGATTTCTATAAGCGCTTCTTCCGCAAGCAAGCCTCTGACGCGCACTATGAATCAGTGGCTAGAAAAATGAGCCTGGTTGCTGCAGCATCGGTTGTTGTGCCTGCATTACTGGCTGTTTCTAATGAATCAGTACTTAAAACGATTGCGAGCTTAACCTCCATTTTTGTCGGTATTCGCCTTGGCTCTTTCATCTTGGGTTTGTTCTTCAAACAAGCAAACGAGAAGGGGGTAATTGCGGGCAGTATTGGCAGTATGGCCGTCGTATTCATCGCCAAATACAGCGGAATAGCTTGGCCTTGGTTTGCCTTGATTGGCACTGTGGTTTTCTTAGTGTTAGGTGTTGTTGTGAGCCGCTTCTGGGGAGAGGTAACCGAGCAACAAAATGAATTTATAGCCAAGCAAAAGCATTTGTTTGCAAAGCCTACCGCGAGTCATTATGGCTTGTTGGTGTTCGCTGTTGTGACGATTGCTGCTTGTACTGTTATCCCTGATTGGCTTTATGCCGCTCTTTCTTAATTGACCGATTTTTTACTGGTATATCTATGTTATCGATCTTTGATATCTACAAAATTGGTGTTGGGCCATCGAGCTCTCACACCAACGGCCCAATGATTGCGGGTTTCCATTTCACACAATTAATCGCTGATAAAATCGCTGAAGTGACGCGTGTTCAGGTGGATTTATACGGTTCTTTGTCATTGACTGGCATAGGTCACCACACCGACAGAGCAACAATATTGGGGCTACTCGGTAATAAGCCAGACACCATCAAAATCACCAGTGCAAACCAAGCAATGCGTCATGCCGTAGACAGTGGTGAGATGGATTTAGCGGGCACAAAGCATATTGCCTTCAACTACGAAACCGACATGTTGTTCCACAAAGACAACCTGCCTCTGCATGAAAATGGCATGATGATTACTGCGTTCGACCAGAGTGGAAACGTGATTGTCGATGAAACTTATTATTCGATTGGCGGCGGTTTTATCGCAACTGCTGACGAACTGCAAAATGGCACTCAAACCCAAGCAGTAGAAGTCCCATTTCCATTCAAAAATGCCGATGAAATGCTGCAACAAGCCGATAATAGTGGGATGAGCCTCGGTGGCATGATTCTAAAAAATGAAGCGGAGTTCGAAGGCGCTGACATTATTTCAGAGAAAGCGGATCAAATCTGGCGAGTGATGAGTCGTTGTATGGAGCGTGGCTTTGAAACCGAAGGCATTCTTGATGGTGGTTTGAACGTGACACGCCGTGCGCCTAATTTGCTTAAGAAGCTCGAAGCAAATGCGGCAGTTGAAAACGACCCAATGGAAATCATGGATTGGATTAACTTGTTTGCGTTTGCGGTTAGCGAAGAAAATGCGGCTGGTGGCCAAGTGGTCACATCACCAACCAATGGTGCAGCGGGCGTGATTCCTGCCGTGTTGATGTACTACCATCGCTTCATTAAAGAGTTGGATACCAAGCAGTTAAAAGACTTCTTAGCGGTATCGGGCGCGATTGGTATTCTGTACAAAACCAATGCTTCAATCTCGGGTGCGGAAGTCGGGTGCCAAGGTGAAGTAGGGGTGTCGTCTTCTATGGCGGCGGCTGGATTAACGGCACTACGCGGTGGCAGCAATGAGCAAATCTGTATTGCGGCAGAAATCGCGATGGAACACTCATTGGGTATGACATGTGACCCAATTGGCGGCTTGGTTCAAGTGCCGTGTATTGAGCGAAATGCGATGGGCGCGATGAAAGCCATCAACGCATCACGCATGGCTTTGAAGCGTAATAGTAAATCTTTGATTTCGTTAGATAAGGTTATTGCGACCATGTATCAAACGGGTAAAGACATGAACAAGAAATATCGTGAAACGTCACTCGGTGGTTTAGCCTTGATCCATCTTGCTCACCCTTGTGAATAACTAAGCCAGTTAGCCCAGTAAATAATAACGTTAAGCCCAGAGCTCTAGATTTCAGACATCTATCGCGGCTGGGCTTTTTGTTTGATGTGTTTTAGGGAGCTAATCTGAAAGCGGCAATCGATAGCTGTTTTTCAACTCTTTCACCGAGATGTTCGACTGAATCGCACTCACGCCTTTTACTCGTCTGATCGAGCTAATACGCTCAAAGTACTCTTCCAAATCTTTCGCCAACACTTGCACCATGTAATCGGCGCCCCCTGCAATGCAGTGACACATTGGAATCCAATCGGTTACCGCGACAAACTCTTCGAACGGTTCTGTGTTTTCTACTTCATGGTTGCCTAAAGTAACAAGAGTAAAACCAGCCACATGAAAGCCTAATTTCTTACGATTCAGTTTAGCGGCGTAACCATCGATATAGCCAGTTTCTTCCATGCGTTTCCAACGACGCCAGCATGGGGTTTCGCTGAGGTTGACCTTCTCTGCGAGCTTGCTGTTGCTCATGCGTCCGTCTTGCTGGATATGTTCTAAGATGGCGATATCTGTGTCATCTAATACTTCTTTGGTGGATTCTTTCTGTTTCATGGCTATTTTAGAAAAGTCTTGCTCAAATTTGGGTTAATATTAGCCTATATAGCAATTTAATTCCTAGTCGAATCTGTAAACTCTCCCCCTATAATTACTTTACTTATTAGGAGTGAGAGGAGATGAGCTCTCAATTAATGCTGGCGTTCTTGCTATTTTCAACATCAATAGCAATTACCCCTGGGGCAGGCAATATCGCATTACTTGGGATTTCAAGTCGTTATGGATTTGCTGCGACTTTACCTTTTATCTCTGGGAACGCTGTGGGCATCATCATCGTACTGGCGGGTTCTAGTGTCGGTTTGGTGAGCCTATTTACCCTTTACCCAGAGCTATACAACATTTTGAAATACGCGGGTGCGGCTTATTTGCTGTTGATGGCATGGTCGATTGCGAATATGCAAATCGAAGAAAGCACCACCGACAATCGCTCGGGCTTTATGTCAGGCGTGTTGGTGCAGGTGTTGAACCCTAAAGGTTGGATTGCGTCATTAACTGTGTTTTCACAGTTCATCACCCCGAATGCCGATTACTTGATTCAAGTCGTGACCATTATCGCGGGTATGGTGATCACAGGCGTACCGTGCATGTTGGTGTGGGCGTATTGCGGCACAATGCTTAAAAAATTGCTGCAATCACCAAAACAGATGATGTTTGTGAACCGTTGCTTGGGTGGAAGCTTAGCGATGGTGGTCGCCTTCATGCTTTATCAACCTGCATAAATCACAAAGAAAAAAACCACTCCTAAATCCATAGGAGTGGCGTCTAAATGTCGACTAAGTCGTTAACAGTAAAGAATTAAGTTAACAAATATTTAAGGAACTTGAGTTAAAAGCTTTGAGCTTTTCAGTTTAAAGGTTAAGCGGTTTCAGCCTCTTTAACTGGAGCTGAGTTACGGATTAGGTGGTCAAATGCACCTAAGCTTGCTTTTGCTCCTTCACCCATCGCAATGATGATCTGTTTGTAAGGTACGGTTGTCACATCGCCTGCTGCAAATACACCTTTCATCGATGTTGCACCATGAGCGTTAATCTCAATTTCACCGCGTGGTGAGAGCTCAACTTTCGAACCCTTCAACCATTCGCTGTTTGGCATCAGGCCGATTTGAACAAAGATACCTGCTAGTTCTATCTGTTTAAATTCATCGGTGTTGCGGTCTTTGTATTCCAGACCGGTTACACGGTTGCCATCACCAATTACTTGCGTCGTTTGAGCCATCTTGATGATTTCGATGTTTGGTGTTGCGTTTGCTTTGTCGATAAGTACTTGGTCGGCACGCAATGTGTCTGCAAACTCAAGTACAGTTACGTGTTCAACGATACCCGCTAAATCAATTGCCGCTTCGATACCTGAGTTACCACCACCAATAACTGCTGTTTTCTTACCTTTGAATAAAGGACCGTCACAGTGTGGGCAGTAAGCGACGCCTTTATTGCGGTACTCTTGCTCACCCGGAACGTTCATTTCACGCCAGCGAGCACCGGTACTTGTGATAACCGTGCGAGATCGCAGTGTTGCGCCGCTCTCTAGCTCAACGTGGATGTAGCCGTCTTCTGTGTCTTCTGCCGCAATGATGTTTGCAGCGCGCTGCTCAGTCATCACTTCAACACCGTACTCTTTTACGTGCTCTTCAAGGCTTGCCACTAACTTAGGGCCGGTGGTCGCTTTCACTGAGATAAAGTTCTCAATCGCCATAGTATCCATTACTTGACCACCGAATCGGTCAGCAACCACACCAGTGCGAATGCCTTTACGTGCTGCATAAATTGCCGCTGAAGAACCAGCAGGGCCACCGCCGACAACCAATACATCAAAGGGTGCTTGTTGGTTTAGGTTTGCTGCTTTCTTTTCTGCTGCGCCTGAATCAACCTTGTTAAGGATTTCAGCCAGTGACATACGGCCTTGACCAAATAGCTCACCATTAACGAATACACTTGGTACTGCCATGATGTCGCGAGACTTCACTTCATCTTGGAATGCTGCGCCATCGATCATCGTTGTCTTAATTAGAGGGTTAATCGCCGACATCATGTTGAATGCTTGAACCACTTCTGGACAGTTTTGGCATGAGAGCGAGATAAAAATCTCTACATTAAGCTCTTGATCGAGCTCTTTAATTTGCTCGATTACGTCCGCTTCAAGCTTGATAGGGTGACCACCACTATGAAGCAGTGCTAGAACCAGTGACGTAAATTCGTGACCCATTGGCAAACCGGCAAAACCGATCGCGGTGCCTTTCTCTTGGTTCACGACCTGCATGATAGGGCTACGAGTGCTTGCGCTGTCATCGCGAGTCACTTCAATTTTGTCGGTTAAAGACGCGATATCGTTCGCCAGATCTTGAAGTTTGTTCGCGGTGTCGCTCCCATCCAGGCTAAGGACTAACTGAACATTGGTTTTTAGGTTTTCTAGGTATGCTTTTAGCTGCTGCTTCATTGCTTGATCTAACATAATCGTGCCTGCTCTTAAATTCTGTGTTTTGGTATTGACCAATACCTTCTTGCTGAAAAAGGAAAATAAAAAGGGGGCGCAAGTCGGCAAATATTGTGGTGTTGATGTTTTGAAAGGGTGGCGCGCAACTGCCCTTTAGGAGGGGGGCCGAAGCGCGCCTGTAGAACCGTTTAGCTATTCTTGTTAGCTAGGCTTAGATTAAATCTTGCCTACTAGGTCTAGAGATGGAGCTAGAGTCTCTTCGCCTTCTTTCCATTTAGCTGGGCAAACTTCACCTGGGTTAGCCGCTACGTATTGTGCCGCTTTAACCTTGCGTAGTAGGTCTTCTGCGTCACGGCCGATGCCTTCAGCTGTGATTTCCATCGCTTGGATAACGCCTTCAGGGTCGATTAGGAACGTTGCACGGTCTGCAAGGCCTTGACCTTCACGCATAACGTTGAAGTTATTTGTGATGTTGCCTGTTTGGTCGCCTACCATGAAGTATTCAATAGTGCCGATTTTGTCAGAAGTATCGTGCCATGCTTTGTGAGAGAAGTGAGTGTCAGTTGATACTGAGTAAACTTCTACGCCACGAGATTGAAGTTCTGCGTATTTGTCTTGTAGGTCAACTAGCTCAGTTGGACATACAAATGTGAAGTCTGCTGGGTAGAAGAAGAATACAGCCCATTTGCCTTTAACGTCTTGCTCAGTGATTTCTACGAATTCGCCGTTTTTGAATGCTGTTGCGTTGAATGGTTTGATTTCTGTGTTGATCATGTTTTGACTCTCTTTCTAATTTGTAGTGTTTAACGCTATCCCGCGTCGATGGAGATATATTGCATCCGCACCGAAAATTAGTGAAATCGGACATTTCTATAGATTCAATAGGTGATTCCTATCTTTGAAAGGAGAAAGTTATCGACAAAAGCTATCAAACCTCAGCAATACTCGATTTGAGTAGCTATGCTCTTTAGGTTGTTCTCTATTTCGGCTTATCTCTATTCACGTAAGCCTCTATGTATCTATGTATCTAAGTAGGCAAGGGCAGGCGTGGCTTCTATAAGCGAGCTGGGATTTGATGCTAAATCTGTAAATAACAAAAAATTATCATTAATATAATTAATGATAATTTCAGTTAATCGTTACATCTCCATATACTCTCTCCATCGAAACGAAACATCGAAGCCAGTCTTCGAAACGCACAGAATTAAAAACGAATTTGGAGTAAGTTATGAAAATGAATCACGTAGGCATCATGGTGGGTGACATGGATCAAGCAGTCGAGTTTTACACGAAAGCGCTGGGTCTAAGAATCGTAATGAACAACACTAAAGTGATGGAAGAGCGCGAATCAGCAATCGGCCGTATGTGTATCGCTGTGTTCGGTGAAGGCTTTAAAGGCTTCAACATTGCACACCTAGTAACTTCTGATGGTATTGGTGTTGAGCTGTTCGAAATGAAAGATCGCCAAGAGCGTCACGAAGTTGATTTCTCTCGCCTAGGTATCTTCCACTTCTGTCTGCAACTTCCAAAAGAGCAGTTTCATTCAGCTATTAAGCGTGTTGAAGAGTATGGCGGTAAGGTTCGTATGGACATCATGCGTTACCACCCAGAAGACGAACTAAAACAAGCACAAATGGTTTACCTAGAAGACCCGTTTGGCAACCTATTCGAATTTTACTCGCACACATACGAAGACACCTACGCGACTGATTACGAGTAATAGTGTCGCCTGCCTTGCATAAGGTGGAAAAACCGAAACACCCCCTAAAGAGGATTGGTAGAGATATCAGTCCTTTTTTTGTGTTTGGATGTTTGGTTGAGTGACTTATCTATATGAAGTGATTAAGAAAGGTACAGATTTAAGGCGTTGCTAAAGTTGACGTTTTGAAGATAAAACCTTTCATGAATATGACGGAATAAAGCGTTGTTCATGAAAACATTGCGCCATCATACCGAATGGTAGCCTTGATTGAGTTGTGACTATACTCAGCACAATATTGCTAACCAACAACAACGAAAATAGAGATACATGCAGAGATTAGCGTTCCCAAATCACATGAAAAAACGACATATCATCTTTACCGCTCTTATTCTTATGATATTAGCTGGATGCACCTCAACGTCGGCTGTCGGCAGTTCTAAAACAAAGGACTATGCCAAGTCACATGCTCTTGTGGGTAAAGCTTCTTGGTATGGCGATAAATTCCATGGAAAACTCACAGCAAGTGGTGAGACATACAACATGAATGCCTACACAGCGGCTCATAAAACCTTGCCCTTTGGGACGATCGTGAGAGTGACCAATACAGACAATGGCAAGTCGGTCGATGTGAAAATTAACGATCGAGGCCCTTACGTAAAAGGCCGAGTTATCGACCTTTCTCACAAGGCATTTGCACAAATAGGTAACGTTAAGCAAGGCACTGTGCCTGTCAAAATTGAGATTGTTGATGACAGTAATACCTTTAGGTATAAGCACTAACCAACTTCAAGTATTCCTTTGAATTGTCAACCACTACTATAAACGGTGCTAAGAGCTAGGCCGGTACTGGTTAGTAATCAAAAGTGAAATTGTATTCGTTAAGCAGGCTCACATCTTACTAAACTTGTGAGACATAAAATGGCCGACGGTTAAGTTGGGAATATAGAATTGAGTCGCTCCGCCAGGTAGGCCTTGCGAATTACCTCTCATTTCAAGAGCTGTATTTCTTTTGGATTGTGAGCCTGCATCAATACGGTCCATCCCTTTAAAACCGCCAAACCAAGCATAAACCGGAGATTTTAGTCTCATCTCCAATAAGTAATCCAATGAACTCCAGTTCTCTTTGATAACTGAGGTCAAACGTCCCCATTCTCTAAGAGATACGCCATTACGCTGCGCAATTTTTTTCTTTTGTTCTAGTCCTGCATCATGTTGGAAAGGGTCGGTTGGTGACCACCATGGTGAGAGTGTGGTCTCATCTGTAATTTCGCCTCGCCCTAAAGTTGGATAACCATTAAATTTATATATCGATGTCCCAGCTGGAAGGAGTTCTCTAGTGGGTTGGCCATATTGTAATTGAAAGGCATCTCTTACAAATGTTCCAGGGCCAGTTGGTATAGCGCCAACAATACTCCAGTCTAAATTATGATTTAGTATCACTTTAATACTCCTGCGTGATTCATTATAAATAATTGAATTTGCGAATCGAATAACTGTCTGAAAAATATCTATTATTATTTTCTTACAATATCACCACCAAGCATTACCTAGCAATATTACTCAGTGTTCATATATGTTCGGTTTTAATGTATTTGACAAGTGCGCAGGAGGCATGAGTTGATTCGCTATGTCTATATTTTCCCGTCGAAAATCTACATATAGGGTGAGGATGATTAGGGGCAAAAATAAGTGAACTTAGGTGAATTAAGGAGATTAAAAAATCGGCTTTCAATGCTGAACCAACAAGTGACATGCTGACTTTGGAGGGCGTCACTTCTCGTAAGCGCCAGATTGGCCCTGCAGTGCAAAAGGCAATTGAGAGCTTGTAAGTAGAAAGAGATTTTTGGGAGAGGGATTGGTATAGATCCCCCCCCCCTTCTTTTTGATAAGCTAATTAACTTGGACTTTAGGACTAAATTCACCAGTGTTTTCGTTGGCAAAATACTAATACTCGCATTGTATAAATATGGTAAAAAGTAGAGTTTGGTTGTTTATATGAAGTGTATAAATAAAAATTTCTTTTTATTTGAGTAGAAATGCATTTTCTGTTGTCCAAAACACACAATGTTTCTACATAAAGGATTTTATTCTGTATGAGAAAACTAATAATAACCGCTCTTTGTCTTTATATATCTGGCTGTGCAACCAACGGTGCTGTCCGCATTCCTACAGGAGTTAGTATTTACTGTGGTAGTGGTGTCTAAATAAACAATATCAATTGTGGACAACCAGCAGTCAATTAATCTTAAAAATTATTTTCATTGGCATTATAGCCTTGTTCGGTTCTCAACCAAAACTCAGAAAGATCTTCAAATAGGTCGTCGTTATCCAAAATGCTTAAATGATTTTCGTCGTACCCGAAAATTTGGTCGGCGTTTAATTGAGCTGGGCGCGAAAGCTGGCTTGATAGGTCAATTACGCCATCATTACTGTTGGTATTAAATAACTCCCCTGAATTGTATCCAAACGCTAAAAAGTGCGGGGTATGGTTTTTAGTTTTACTACCAAATAACTCGGCGATAAATTTTCCGTCTGGATTTAAATCTACCCAGGCTGGCATCACGATAGGGGAGTATTCAACTCCTTGCTTGGCAGATGCCACACCCCCAAACGGGGAAGATATGGTGGTGATGCTACTGACAAAATTGCACAACTGCCCGATTTGGCACTGACGAACACTGTTTGTCACGATAAGCCCACCCATGCTGTGTGCCACCACGTGTAATTGTTGGATCTTGTATTCCGTCACTATGGTATGCAGCAGGTTATTTAAGCCTTTCGAACTTAAAACCAGAGATAAGCCAGAAGGGTAGTTGAATACCCATATTTGGTATTTAGATTGATCGATTTTTTCGATTAATGGAGCAAAATCTAAAGCGGTTGCGTTGATACCATGTACAAATAGGATAGGGATTTTAGTTGGGTCGTATTCCGACAAAAAGTAGAGTCCAGCATTCCCTTCAAAAAAGAATGTTACTGGCTGCCACATGCCGAGCTTAGCGTTTTCTCGCTTAAAGGGCGGATCCGTTAAACTCACAACAGTGCCTATATCGACAAGATCCAATTCCACTTTCAGTAAAGAGGACAGTGAGTGATTAACAAAGGCTCTGGGCGCTTTGTTTTCGTCAATGGCGAGTGAAATTCTTACTGTAGAATTGTCTTGGTGATCGTGCAGATTAACGACACTGAATGGTTCGTAAGCTTGTAGGGTTAAATCTTGGTTTTTATCATCAAAGACAAGTAGGTAGTGTATTTTTCTAGATAGCTGCAATTGAATACTGTCGCTATCTATTATGCCGTCGTAGCCATCAACTTCGCTTTTATTGATATCTTTTATCTGTTGAATAACGACGGCTGAGCCCGACGCTGGTTCGGTCAAAATGATTTGGTACTGATCGGTATAGGCATCAATTGCGTCTATCTCATTCGATAGATTTCTAAAATTACTGCACCCTGATAGCACTGAACTGAGTAACAATGCTGAACTGAAAAATATTGCAGTAAGTAATCGCCTCATTCTAATTTCATCCCCATATCAACAAGCTTCGTCATTCAATCAATAATTTTTATACATAAACAAACAGCATGAGTTTAATACTAGCAAGAAAACAGAGAGTTAGGTCGTACGTTGTTCTTGAGCATGTATTGTCTTGGTCCGAGTTTACTTAGTTCACGCTGCTCGACCGCGGTATGGCTGATGTCGATTGTCTTTTCGATACTGATTGTCTTTCCGACCCTGATTGTTGGTATATGATTTTTACGATTCTCAATCGCTTTGATTCATGAAAATTATCGACATTAAGAAAAAAATTGAACTTTATTATTTTAGTTAAGTCGTATTGCTACGTTTACCATAACAAGACATCTGCAGTTTAGATATGATCTCAAGTCGAAACACACATCAGCTAACTCGTAGCGCACTATTATTAGTGGGTTGGGTTATCTGTTTCTGTCTCGCCAGCAATATGAGTTTTATCCAAGGCTGCAAAGTAAATTATGACAACAGTGATTCTGCTATTTCTACTGCCGTGCAGGCAAACAAGATTAGCGATAGTGGCGTTTTTATTGATGGGGCATCTCAATCCCAAGACGGCCAATCCGTCCAAAAATGTGAGTTATCAGAACACCTGATAAACTTTGATCACCACCAAGTCAATGATCAAGCAATATTCACGTACTTCATACTCGTTGTCGTCGTATTGTGGCTGCTAAGTACTGTCCCGTATTTCCCTCCCTTCACTGAGCCAATCCTCCACAAAGGTAGGCGCATCCATCTCAAGGTCTGTGTCTTTAAAGAATGAGAATAAGAGCGTTTAACTTACACTCATATTATTCATTTTTTAAGGAAAAATTAGACATGCCTAAAAGCAAAATGTCATTGCGCTTTGTTGTGCTTTGGCTATTCGTTGCGCTGTGTTCAACATTCATGTGAACGCAAGTGCGAGCGAATCGATGACTCCTGTTACAACGGGTTGGATGCAAGACAAGTTACATCCGTATGTAGAAACGCGTTTTGTCATGACAGGACAAATTAATAAAGAAGATAAAACCGCGGCGGGTTATCTGGAAGTGAACCTTTCTGATGAATGGAAAACTTACTGGAGAAGTCCTGGCGAAGGAGGCATTGCGCCCAAAATTAAATGGGCCGACTCTAAGAACGTTTCGCAACTGCAATGGTTTTGGAAGTTTCCTCAACGCTTCAACTTGCTCGGCATAGATACGCTGGGCTACAAGCACAACATCATCTTTCCGATGAATCTTCATATTGATGATATGAACAAACCTGTTGAGCTCCATGCAGTGCTGACGATGTCTTCATGCACCACCATATGTATTCTCACGGATTTTGACATCAACTTGGTGTTTAACCCAAGTGAGATGACCGTGAATAACGACGCGATGCTTGTCTACGCAAAAGCAATGAGCGAAGTGCCGAAAGACTCACCGCTTGTAGAGGGCACATCTACGATTTGGGATGCTCACAAGTCGCAACTTCAAGTTATTGCTACACATCAAATTGGTTGGACTGCACCCGATATAATCGTGGATGGTGATTCAGATGAAATGCAAGATGCTGAATTTGGTATTCCTCACATTGAAATTGAAGGTAACCAAGCCATTGCGACTTATGACGTAAGCAGCTGGATGGGCACACCCGATCTCAACAACCAACACATTCGTGTCAGCATCAAAGACAAAGACTTCATCA
The DNA here is from genome assembly GCF_041466065.1 of Vibrio sp. 10N.239.312.C11. Taxonomy (NCBI): domain Bacteria; kingdom Pseudomonadati; phylum Pseudomonadota; class Gammaproteobacteria; order Vibrionales; family Vibrionaceae; genus Vibrio; species Vibrio sp. 10N.239.312.C11. The sequence continues at coordinate 185,207 of NZ_JBFSRZ010000001.1, read as the reverse complement.
CAGAATACCCAGCCACCGTTACCAACGGCATAGTGGGTAATAGCTCTATGATAAGTATGGTGCTTTTGGCGCTATTAGGAGGGTTGATTCTCAATATCATGCCCTGTGTATTCCCTGTACTTGGAATGAAACTGAGTGGGGTTATTTCTGCTCAAGGCATGGCAAGAAAACAGGTTAGGTTCCAATTCCTTGCATCTGCGAGTGGCATCCTCGCATCCTTCTGGTTAATCGCCACTTTCTTGGCTGTGTTAAAAATATCAGGCAGCGTTATCGGTTGGGGAATTCAGTTCCAAAATGGTTGGTTTATCGGTGGGATGTTTATCGTCACAGCCCTTTTCAGCGCCAACATGTTAGGGCTTTTCGAGATCCGTCTTTCATCGAATACAAGTACGTGGATGGCAACCAAGGGAGACAGTAGTTACGTCGGACACTTTACTCAAGGCATGTTCGCAACGCTATTGGCTACGCCATGTTCTGCTCCATTTCTTGGGACAGCCGTTGCATTTGCTCTTGCCACGACTATCCCGACGATGTTTGGTATTTTCACCGCACTTGCCGTTGGTATGGCACTTCCATGGATCATCGTTGCTGCATTCCCATCGATAGCTTTGGCGCTGCCTAAACCAGGAGCATGGATGAACCGTGTTAAATACCTGTTCGGCGGAATGATGCTAATCACTAGCGTTTGGCTCTTTAGCTTGCTTCGACCTCATGTCCCTCAATTGTGGCTATACGCAATACTGGCGGTCAGTGTTTGCCTATTGCTTGTCAGGTTGGTTCAAGTGCATGGAATCAAGACTGCGGGTGCTGTTGCCTTGCTGCTGTTGAGTGTTATCTCTGCCTCGTTATTTGTCGAGAAGGCAACATCCAAAATTCTGCCACCAGAACCTGAGTGGGAAGCTTTGTCGACCGTAGCCATTGATGATCATGTTGCTAACGACAAAGTAGTTTTCGTTGATGTTACCGCTGATTGGTGCGTGACTTGTAAAGCAAACAAGATCGGGGTTCTCTTACAAGATCCTGTTTACAGCGTATTGACTGAAGGTGATGTAGTGCCGATGGAGGGCGATTGGACAGTCCCAAGTGATAGTGTCACGTCATACCTACAAGATCACAACCGTTTCGGTGTTCCGTTCAACATGGTTTATGGCCCTAACGCTCCGGAAGGTATTGATCTTCCTGTCATCTTAACCAGTGATGCGGTGATGGAAGCCATTGAGAAAGCAAAAGGTGGTGACGAATGATGAGAAAAAAAGCTAAGGCAAAACCTCAGTCCAAAAAGCAGAAGTTGAGATCGGCATTACTGTATACCTTGTTCGCATTGGTCGTGGTCTTTGGTGTTGATTATTGGCGTACAAAAGACGTTCCAATGCAGAACGTTCCGCCAATGGTTGGGATGTCGTTATCCGGTAAACCGATAGATGTAATAGAGATGAGTAAGAAAGAGCCGGTATTAGTTTATTTTTGGACGACATGGTGCGTCGCCTGCAAATTTGTGACGCCAGTGGTTGATTGGTTTTCATCGAGCTATCCCGTCGTTGGTGTATCACTGACTTCGGGTAAAGATGAAAGAGTTCAACGCTATATGAATGCTAAAGGGTATAGCTACGACAACATTAATGACACTCAAGGTAAAATTGCACGCGATTGGGGAATCTCCTTAACGCCAACACTCATTGTTATTAATGATGGAAAAGTAACAAGTGTTACTTCAGGAATTACTACGCCAATAGGTATCGCAGCCCGACTTTGGTTAGCTAAGTATTAATGGGAGAAATATGAAATTCATTACAAAAAGCATCATCACACTATTGGTTACTCTGGCTTTCTCACCCGTCACTTTCGCAATGACAAAACAAGAAAAAATTGCCGAGATAACGCAAATGCTAGAAACGAACGAAGGTATTATCGATTCAGTTCACGACAGTCTAGCTGCTTACATAGATCAACAAAGTAGCTTTGATAAAACGTTAGTTGAGAGTCATGACTTTATTTATAACAACCCACATCACCCTTGGTATGGTTCCGAACATCCAAAACTGACGATCGTAAATATGACTGATTTTAGTTGCCCGTGGTGTAAAAAATTAGACCCTGTTCTTCGAAAAATAGCGGATGAGTTCCCTAATGACATCAAGGTGATAAATATTTATATCCCTCTAAAGGAGAGAGATTCGCCATTGAACTCAGCAACTTTTGGACTCAATGTCTGGAACAATGACAAAGAAAAATACAAAGCAGTTGAAGAGATGTTGATCAGTAAGCCTGGTATTCACAACGTTCGTTCGATAATGAAAGTAGCGAAGAAGAACAAAGCCACCGACTATGTTTCTTCAGACAGTGAAATGGCGATTGAAGTTGCTGAAAACTATAACTTATTTACGAGGCTGGGTGTTCGGGGTACACCAGCGATGCTAATTGATGGAACATTGCTCCCCGGCTACTTGCCATACGAAAAACTATATCCAATAGTAAAGGCTAAGCTAGAAGAGAAAAGTAAATAGAATAAATTTACGATAACTTAATTATTATCTTTGATGGATAAAAAGCCCTATTGATTAGGGCTTTCTATCATTTAAATATTAATTGTAAAAGTAGATTACAAATTAATAAACAATATACAACGCAGCTAGTCCAAATATGCCTAGAAAACTCAGAACACCACATGTCGAGTACAACAACAGTCTCATTGTTAATTCCTGATTACAAAAAATTATTAATAGTATTTACTTTTATAAATTGTCTTATGTGCAATTTAAGGGCGTGGGGTTGACAAGGTTATATTAAAATAGCACCTTCAGATAAACTATCACTTAACATTTAGTTAGAGTTTTCCATGCTGAAATAATTCCCTTTACTCTGTGTTTTTTACGAAGTAATTAGAGGTTGTTTATTTTTAATTTTTACAGGTTGATATTCCATTTTGTTTCTTGTGTGGTTGTTATTTGGGTGGGTAATACGTGAATGTAAATTGATTCATAGAGTGGGAATTAACTCGAAAAACGGAAACTAACTCGTAGAATGGAAGTTAATTTCTCTAATCTGGGTGATCAAGTTATCCTCGATGAGGACTGATACGCTCTCGATTAAGTTGTTATCAACACCGTTAAATACGTTCACGTTAGTGATTAGCTTTTTCTTAGTCTGCACCTTTTGGAAATGAGTGTGTGTCGCTGATGGAGTCATCATATGGGGGCAGCATTTGAAGAATGGCCATTTGGTGACAGTGATGAATTGGGTGTGTTTTTGCTATTGCTATAAGAGAAGGAAGGGGGATTTCTGTCGAATCATTAATTTGAATAATGATTATTGGTGGTGTCACAAAATGGTAAGTTTTGCTCCTTTTCGAGCGATAAGATGTATTTCAAATCAAGGCGACTTATCAAATTAGAGAGAGACAGAATGACTAAATCAGACAAAGTTTACGGGTTCAACACACCACAACGTCTATTCGTAGGTTACACGTTAGCTGTGCTGGTGGACTTAGTGGTACTTAACTTTTTCGATGAGTACTGGGACTTCGTCAACATTGAGTCTTTCACTATTTCTTTGATAGCGGCGTTATTACTGCAGTTATTGTTGAAACTCTCTATTGGCTTAGAGCACAAGATTGCCGAGCACTTCAAAAGTAAACCGGGTACTGCGCCTAAGGTTTATCGAGCCATCACTACTTACATCATCTTGGTGGGTTCAAAGTTCGTGATGCTAGAGGCGATTAACTTATTGTTCGGCGAGAAGGTGAGCTTTACAGGCCCTTGGAATGGTGTAGTGGCGTTCTTCGCCGTGGTATTTACGATTCTCATTGCTGAAGTAATTGTATCGAAGATCTACTTTGCGCTTGATGATAAACAAGAATCAAACTTGAAAGAAAAGACAGCTTAAGCATGAGTAGAATTAAACATAGGGGAGTTCGGAATGAACTCTCAATTGAAAAGGGTTGGCATGTTTGCCAACCCTTTTTGTCTTTTAGCCATCCCACACTTTAGAGTAAGCGACTAATTCAGCTTATGTTGACCGATTAATTAGTACTTAACTTGGTAGTTCAGAGTGTAAGTACGGCCGCGGCCTTTGTAGTCATACGCTGCTGAGTCGTAATGAGACGAGTAAAGGATCTGAGCTCGTTGACCCCAAACTGTGGTGTAGTCTTTGTTCAGTAAGTTTTGAATACCAAAACCTAGACTACCGACAGGAAGCTGATAGGTACTCACTAGATCAAACACGGTGTAGCCATCAAGTTTGTTTTTGTCGTCTTCGTAATCAAACATAGTTTGGCTTTGTACTTTTACAGATAGGTCTGTGTCATACCAACCTGCCCAAGCACTTGCTTTAGAAGTACTTGCACTTCCTGCAGATACATCTTTCCAACCGTCGTTACCTTTCACTTCAGAGGTGACGTAGTGACCAGAAGCGCCCAGTTGAATGTTGTCATGTACCCAGTAAGAAGCCATCGCCTCTAGCCCGTACACTCGCTTTTTGTCATTGATGTTTTCAATCAGGAATGTCTTTCTGTTGTACTTCACTGATTTGTCAGATTGTGAGTAGTAAGCCGCGGTTTGTAAGCTTAGCTCGCCAGTATCGAGGCGGTAACCTAACTCGAAACTGTTGGTTTTAATACCAGACATTTTTGAGTCATTAACGTTGATGCTGTCGTTGAGTTTCCAGTGATCGCCAACGAGCTTGTAGCTACCTTGTCCGTAGTATTTAGCTGGGTCTGCAAGGTCGAAGCCCTGTGAGAAGTTTGCCCAAACTTGAGACTCGTTATTAAGGTGGTAGATCGTACCTAGGTTAAATAAGCCAACACCGTAATCAGTTTCACCACCTGGTACTGCGTCTGCCGTTTTCCCTTTACCGGCAGCAATTTTCTTCTGCTGGCTGTAGCCGACAAAATCATCAATCTTGTTAGAGATGTATTGGTAACGGAATCCACCTTCCACCGTCCAATCATCGGTGATCGCATAGTCAGATTGTATAAAGCCTGCGATAGAGCTGACTTTAACACCGGCATAGCGACCCACTTGTGCATAGGTCTTGTTGACTAAGTTGCCTGAATTGTTCGCAATGGTGCGATCGTAAAGTGCTTGATTGCTATCAAGCTGATCTTGATACGCATCGATACCATAAACAATATTGAACTTATTGAAGCTCTTAGCCAGTGCTGTTTTTAATGAAATAACATCGGTAATTTGTTGACCAGAAGATTGGAAGTAAGGCGTGTAAGTTTGGTCTTCTTTACGGTATGAAGCTTCAGCAATAAATTGATGCCCAAGGAATTGATCATCGACGTAAGAGGCACTCAGCATGATGCGCTCAGTTCCGTGTTCGCGATCCGAGTAAAACCCTTTACGTACGTCAACAAAATCGCGTCCGGTGATGTATAGACCGTAAGGAGAGTTTTGCTGGCTATCGTAATATTGTGCTAGGAAGTTGAGCTTTTTGGTCTCAGACAGGTTCACGCCGACAGTTGTCAGGAAATCTACCGTCTTGTTGAACTGCAGTGAGCCTTGTGAAATGTCAGGAGTAACAATATCACCATCAGCATCGAATACACCTTGTGTCTCGGTGTAAACCACGGAAGAGCGAGCTTGAACTTTGTCGTTACCGCCAGAGATAGATTGACCGACTTTGTAATCGAAATCTTCACCTGAATTAAAGCCCGATGAGCCACCGACATAAGATTCGAATTCTAACTCTTCACCTTGTGCTTTTTTGGTGATGATGTTGATGACACCACCAGAAGCACCGGCACCGTAGATAGATGTTGCACCCGATAACACTTCGATGCGATCAATGTTAAATGGGTCGATTGAATCTAAGTGGCGGCTGATTTGGCGAGAGGATTGCAGTGATACGCCATCGATCATAACGAGCATCTTACGGCCACGTAGATTCTGACCATAGTTAGTACGAGCGCCGCTGCTTACATCTAAAGAGGGAATGCTCGCCGATAGAATTTCACCTAATGATTTACCGCCACGGTATTCCTGTTCGATTTTATCTGCGTCGATGTACCAAACTGTTCCCGGAATATCGCTGATCGCTTTAGGCGTTCGGCTTGCGACAACCACCATGTTCTCTTCGGTTGTGTATTCTTGTGCTTGGGCTGTAAACACTGTGCTTGCTGCGACAATCGCTAGCGTAACGGTGGAAAGCTTGAAACTTCCTTTTTCGGTTTTCATTTTGTTCTCAATCTTGATCAATAAAAGGCTGCACAAAGACTCATATTTGTGCGATGACTTTGTTTTTTATAAGTAAACAAGCGTTCATCTTTACTGGTTAGTAATAAATGAAGCCTCCTAAATTAGAAAAGAGGTTAACAGTGGTCACTTACTTATGGCCCCAAACATACTCATCTCGATATCTTTCAAGCTTGTATACGTTCGCATTCACGCCACCTAAGCGGTTACTACTTCAATAGTTAAAGTACGAAGTATTATCGTTAAGTTTATCAATTCTAAATAAGAATCATTATTATTGTGTTTTTGTTGCGAAAATACAATATGAAAATGCAATTTTATTTTATAGATTTGGAAACACTTGTTTGCCGGGGGGGGAGTCACTCGGGCGGAACAGAGCCAGTGCCTTGTTCCGCAAGTGTTTATGCGTGTGTGAACCATATAATTAAGAAGGTGTGAAAGTGCAGGTATTAGGGCCTGTTGATCTTTTGAACAAAATTTAACAACGAAAGGTAAACAGGCCTCGTGTGTTCATGAAGTCAGAATGGCATTTTCGATGGTAGAAGGACACGATAAGGGCAGCCATGATTTGACTGCTCACGTAGTTAACTGTTTTTTGCAATGACGCTGTTGATTAAACTTTCTCGCTGCTCCATAGAGACCGTCATTACGTCGTTGTAGGTGCGTTTCATGACTCGAATGTCATTTTCCAGTAGCTGAGCTAATTTTGTCGAGGCCGTTTGGTTGTCACCTTCTAGCACCAATTCGATGATCTCTAGGCGACGCTGGCACGATTTAGTGACCGAAGATTGAATGTGCATCGAGACGAGATCGGTCGCTTTGCGTAGGCGATTATGTTGTTGCATGGTGCTCAATAAGAAGCGATTTCCTGAACATGCGGCAAGTTGCTCGTGAAACTCAGCACTGAGGCTAAAGAGTTGACTGGCGTTGACTGATTCTGGGGCGTTAATCGCTTGAGCATGGCGATCTCGGCAGCTTTCAATTGCACTGTTATCAAGTGTCCATGTTGGTTCGAGTAGGCCTGCAGGCTCGAAAATGAGTCGACAGCGATAACTTTCGGTGTGTCTTTCTAGGGTGTTCAACACACCATCAAGCTGCCATTTGTATCCTGGACTGCGACGAAAAATACCATCGTTTTCTAATAGGCGCAGTACGCTTTGCATCTCACCACGGTTGGCATCATAACGTTGTTGCAGGTCTTTCTCGGAAAACGACTGACCTAACTCACTAAAAAATAAATCCATGAGTACGCGCAGGTATAATTGTTCTTGGCGAGGTTGTTGGTCGTTGTCTTGGCCTGAAATTTCGATATCTGCCGCATCGGTTTGTAATACAGACCCTTTATAAGGGACGACTTTAGTGATGCCTTGCGCTGACAAGTGTTTTAGCACCGCTCGAATAGGGCTTCTTGATACTTCGAATTGCTGCGCCAAAGATGATTCATTTAGGCTGCTTCCCGCTTTCGCGTTGTCGGCTTTTAGCCTCGCGATGACCTTGAATAACAAATTTTGTTGGAGCTTTGTAATTGTCGTTATGTCCATGACGCTCAGAGTATGTGTTTAATCTTGATTCCATGGTAAACACAAAAAGGCTTAAATACCATAAATTGTGTTTTTGTAACCAAAAGACAATGTTAATTAACCTGTTGCAATGGATAGGTTGGTTGGTAATTTAGCGGTTCATAGGGAATTGATCGGTTAGTGATAGCTTTGTTGGTAAGTGCGTTGATGAGTGGGTAAGAAGAGAGTCCGCTTAAAGTCTCGACTTCAAATGGAGGCTTCAAACGGGGCTTTAAGCGGAGAAAGTGACTTCTCGTGTGTGCTTATTTTCTCATTAGATAGAGGAAGTAGCCGCCACCAATCAGAGAGGCTAATAGACCTGCAGGGAACTGCCAAGGGAACCATAGCGTACGACCAATCCAGTCGGCAGCAACCATGATGATAGCGCCTAATAATGCTGCAGTGAGCATTTGAGGAATCGCGCGATATTGGTGAAGCGAACGCGCCATGTGCGGCGCCAATAATCCAATGAAACTTAATGGCCCAATGACGATGGTGCACAGAGTTGTTAGTGCCGCGACTAGCAAAAGCAAAGCCAATCGAACAGCGGTTGTGTTCATACCTAGGCTGCTTGTGGTGACGTCGCCTAAGTTAATCAGCTCTATCCAGCGATTCAAAGACAGCGCCACTGCACTGATGATGGTAACCCCAACGGCGAGCAAAATGACATCTTGATTAACGACTAAATAAGTCGAGCCTGAAAGCCAAGTGAGGAGCGCGGTTGCATTCTCATTACCCGAGCTCATTGTGATGCGCAATAGAGCGTCGAGCCCCGCACTTAGCGCGATGCCAGTTAACAAGGTTTGCGTTGGGGCAAAATTGTGTTTTCTTCCCATCAGCCAAACCACGGCAGTCACTGAAGTTGCGCCGAGTGTACCAAGCAGCATTTGCTCTTCTCGGCCGACTGCTGTGCCAAATAGTGTGCCGAGCACTAACGCCAGAGCAGCCCCTGAGCTGATCCCCAATACTTCGGGGCTCGCCATTGGGTTGTTTGAGATGCGTTGAATAATCGTGCCTGCAAACGCAAGCCCGATCCCTGCCAATAGCGCGACTAATACACGCGGTAGACGTAGATCGAATAGCGATGGGTTGAGTTCAAGATTCCAGCCGAACTGGTTTTTACCTACTGTAAGGGCAAGAACACACATTGCCATCAATAGTACTGACATCGCGGCAAGTACTTTACGCGTACTGACGAATTTGTAGTGCTCAATGGTTTCACTGCGGTTTTTGAGATCGGACTGCAGCTTGGTACGTTGCAGTAACCACAATAAGAAAGGAGCACCCAGTAGCGCCGTCATTGCGCCGGTAGGGAGAAGTTCGCCACCGAAGCCAGAGAAGGGCTGAATCACTAAATCCACAATCAATAGAATGAAGCTGCCTACCAACCCGCTGACCAGAATCTGTTTCGCGAGTGCTCTTACACCGATAAGCCTAGCGATAGCAGGAGCCACAATGCCAACGAATCCGATTAAGCCTACTTCACTGACTACGGCTGCAGTAATAAAGATCGCCAACGATAAGCAAAGCAATTTGATTTGTTTGATGTTTACACCAAGCGAAGTGGCGACATTATCGCCAAATTGCAGCGCTGATAATGGACGCTGTAAAACCAGTAATAACAGCGTCGGGATCGAGACTAAAGGTATGAGAACCTGCACGCTCGACCAATCATTCTGATTCAGTACACCTGCACCCCAAACAAAAATACTGGTAAGCCGTTGTTCATGCAGCATGAGCAACATGGTGTTGAGTGAGCCTAAAAATAGGCTGACCACCATACCGGCTAACACCATGTGTAATGGTGAAAAGCCTCGTGCAGAACTTAAGGTAAAAACTAAGCCTGTTGCAAGGCAGCCCCCAATGAAAGCGGGAATAAACCCTGGGATAGCTAGGTTAGCAGGAATTAAAAGGATCCCTAATACCATGCCGAGTTCTGCGCCCGCAGCAACACCCAATGTGGTAGGTGAGGCAATGGGGTTACGCAGTACAAATTGCATCACACACCCAGCGACTGCCAGTGCAAAACCACAAATGAGAGCGACGGTAAGCCTAGGTAAATAGGTGAGGTGAGTAATCAGATGCTGATAATTTGAAGAATCAAAGTGAAACAGCGTATCCCAAATCAAGCCAACCCCTTTCGAGTAAGGAGCGGTAATTTGCAGTAGCGAGCTGATCAACAAAACAGCAGCGACAGGTAGTGCCGCTGCCTTGATATTGAATCGCCCGGTGACGGTTTTTTCGATCTTTGCGGTAGCCATTATTTTTGGATAAGCAGTTCGGTAATGTGGTCACTAAACCTTTGAGCGGCGATTAGCCCACCGAAGGTCCAGATGGTAGGAAGTTCGTAAACGGAGTCTGTACGCGTAAACGCCATCGCTTGCCAAAGAGGGGATTGAGTCAGTTTCTTATGCTCTTCTTCCGTTAGCGGGCCAAAGATCATCACATTCGTCTGTTGGTGTTCAGCGAGCCTTTCAGTACCTGTAGTGGTAAAACCCCAGAGGTTTGTCTGCTCTTGCCAGTCGTTTTTAAGACCCATGCTGCTTATGGTGGCTTGCGCTAATGAACCTTGGCTATGAATGCGTAAGGTTTTGTCGTTGATAAAGCGTGCAAAAATCAGTGGTTTGTCTGAGTTGCCTGCGGCACGTATTTTTTCACCGTTATCGCTTAATCTCTTGTTTGTCTCATCAATCACTTGTTGGGCGCGTTGTGCTTTGTTAAATAGCTTGCCTAAAGAGAGGGTAACCGAAGTTGCGGATTCAAGAGGTTGTTTCTTTTTGCTGTAGACACTGTAAACCAAGACAGGTGCGATTTTATTGAGCTGGTGGTAGGCCGCCGCCATATGCTCACTGATTAAAATGACGTCAGGTTTGAGTTCTGTTAGTAGCTCTAGGTTTGGTTCTCTTCGAGATCCCACATCTGTCACGTCTGCATTTAACGCAGGTTTTACCACCCATTGCTGATAACCTTGTGCGTCTGCCACACCTTGCAACTCAACGCCTAGGCTTAATACGGTTTCGGTGAGTGCCCAATCTAAAGCCACCACTTTTTTAGGTGTAGCATCGAAAGAGACACTGCCCATTTCATGTTTGATTTCTAGTGCGTGAACGCTCTCTAGAGCAAGGGCGTTGAAAGCTAATACTGTGAACAGCATGGTGATGAACTTTTTCACAACAGGTTCCTTTTGATTTAAGGGATGTAGCTGATAGGTTGCCCTGTCTCAGGGTGTTTAAAGAGCGCAAGCTCCATTCCGTAGATTTGCATTAGTGTTTCTGGCGTCATCAAATCTTTAGGCGAACCGGAAGCAATCACTTTTCCAGAATGAAGCGCAATCAAATGGTCACTGAATTTGGCGGCCATGTTGACATCATGAAGCACCATGATCACGGTTAAGCCGAGTGACTGATTAAGCTCTCTGATCAAAGCGAGCAATTCATGCTGGTGCGCGACATCGAGTGCTGAGGTTGGTTCATCAAGCAAAATACATTGGCTTTGCTGAGCAAGTAGCATGGCGACCCAAGCTCTTTGTCTTTCTCCGCCGGAAAGTGTTGCGACAAATCGGTCAGAAAAGGCATTAAGGCCAACTTTCTCAATCGCTTCGTCTACGATGGCATAATCATCTTTGCTGTAACGTCCAAATGCGCCTTTCCATGGATAACGGCCAAAGCAAACCAGTTCACGAACGGTCACGCCATCAGTAATCGGTGGGTGCTGCGGCAGGTAGGCGACTTGGTGTGCAAATTCAAGGTTACTGTATGAGGCGAGTGGTTGCTCATTGAAGAAAACGTCACCTTCTGTTGGCGTATTTTGTCGACTTAACAGTTTAATGAGTGTCGATTTGCCACATCCATTATGACCAAGCAAGGTGGTGATCTTCTTTGGTTCAAAGGTCAAAGTCGTTGGCGAAAGGATTTTCTTACCGTCGATTTCGAACGAGGCATTGGTAAGTGTGTACATAATGCAATATGAAGTTGAGTTATGGGCTGCTAGCCGCTAATGTAACACAGTGAAATCAAAATGATAATTATTCGCTAAATCAATCTATTTATCATTGTAATATGCTCGTGCCCACTACGAACCTACCAACCTTATCTAGCGCCTTCGATATTATGTCTGTGATACAAAATAAAAAATTTCAACTATTGGCTATTGGTCTTGCTTCGGCTCTTATGGGAATTGGGCAAAACGGCTTACTCGTTTCCCTGCCTTTTCTTGTGGAACAGTCTGCATTCAGCTTGCCTACGTGGTCGATTCTTATCGCAATAGGAAGCATATTATTTCTGCCGTCTGCGCCTTTTTGGGGAAGGCAGAGCGACAAATATGGACCTAAACAAGTCGTCATTCAGGCATTGGTAGGCATGGCCGTCAGCTTTGCTTTTTTGTGTTTTTTTGCGATGAATAGTGACCAAGAAAAGGCGCTAGTGTTTTGTTTGATCGGACTGGTGGTGGCGCGAATAATTTATGGCTGTACGGTGTCTGGAATGGTGCCCGCGAGTCAACATTGGGCGATATTGTTGTGTGGTGAGAGAAACCGTTTACAGGCTATTACTTCGGTGAGTCTTGGTCTAAGTGTTGGTCGATTAATTGGGCCTTTGGTCTCCATTTTAGCGTTAAAGTTATCGCCTTTTGCTCCCCTGATCGTGATGATCTTTTTGCCGTGTGTTGCTTTACTTGTCACGATGTTGTTACCAACCCCTAAAGAAGAAACTCGGAAGGCAGAAGGAATAGGGCAAGCACCTTGGTTACCGAATAAAACATTACTGCCTTTTTTATCTTGCGGGTTGTTGTTGTGTGCCGCAGTCGCGTTGTTGCAATACAGTTTTTCTCCACTTATCTATTCGATCACCCGTTGGCCTACCGATCAAATAAGTGACACGATCGGGATTCTTTTGACTATCAGTGCTGCCTGTACTTTTGCTACTCAACTCTTGGTTATCAAAAAAGAAAAGCTGAAACCGTTTGTTATGTACCGTTGGGGGGCATTGGGTTTGCTTGTCGGCTTTGGAGTGTTCTTGATTCCCAGTATGTGGGCGTTAGCTGTGGCGGTGGTACTGACAGCGATTGGCGCAGCGTTGCTTGTTCCTGCTTACACGTTGTTTGCCACTGAAAAGCAAAGTGGTACACCGGGCGCAGCCGCAGGGTACATCGCTATGTCTCATACTCTAGGCTATGGCGTCGCTTCATTACTTGCGTTTACTTCAACCTTGAACCCTCAGTATCCCATCTACTTATGTGGGCTTTTTTCTCTACTGATTTTCGCGACGACTTATGTTGTAAAAATAAAGGGAAATACCAAGCTCGCTGAGCAAGCTTAATCTTATATTTCCCCTGATACTTTTTAGTGAATCAATTGGAAGTGAGCTAACGGATAGCAAATTAACTGGTAGCAAACGGCTTTGTGTCGAACGTTGGTTTGCTAATTTATGTCTTTGAAAGCAGCGTCTTCGAAAACCACATCCCCTCTTAACACTGTCATCAACACCTGAGTCTTGGCTATTTGTCTTGCCGATACTGTAGTGATGTCTTTGTTGAGAATCGCGAAGTCCGCTGATTTCCCAACCTCAATAGACCCCGTGATGTCTTCGATACCAAGGCTCTTTGCTGCATTGAGCGTGTAAGCGTCGATAGCTGTGTAGATATCAGTTAGGCCTGTTTTGCCCATGATTAAGCTATTTGCAATGCCAACTAGAGGGTTGATGTCGTGTACGTTCCAGTCACTGCTCAAGGTGATATTGGCGTCGGTTTTAAGTATCGCGTCTAAGTTCATCATGGCTTTGGCGCGGCGAGCACCAAGGAAGGCTTCTGCCCATTGGTGTTGATGTTTGGCTACGTAATCGGAACCAGCTTGGAAGTCCGCCGAGACATTGAGTTGCTTGAAGCGGGGAACGTCTTCATCATTGATTAACTCTATATGAGTTAGGGTATAAGGCTTTTGCGAACCTTGTTTACGCACGCTTTCAATCGCATCTAGTGATTCACGAACGGCACCATCACCAATGGCATGAATGTGGGCGCTAAAACCTATTTTTTCGAGCGCAGTTAGCCACTCTTTCATTTGTTCTGGTGGAATATAGTTCAAGCCATTAGGAGACTGGGGCAGATAAGTATCTAAGTAGGGTGCGAGCGTTTTGGCGGTGCCATTGATGAAGATGCCATCGCTGTACATTTTCACCTGATCGACAAGTAACAGACGGCTTTTATCGTCGGAATACATCTTCTCAAAGACTTCTAATTGAGAAGGTATTGCCATCGATGGGTATACCCAAGGGCGCAGCGACACGCGCGCCGTTAAGTCTTGATTTTGCTCGGCCTCTAGCCAAACGTCATACCAGCCTCGTTTCCAGTACATCCGGCCGTCACCGATGGTGGTAATGCCGTGCGCAGCGGCTTCTTCAAGACCGAACATTAACCCTTGGTAGCTTTGTTCAAAGAGCTCGCTTTGGCTGTTCCACGCCATCTCCATAATTTGGTCGCCAGCGTTATCTAATAAGATGCCATTGAGCTTGCCGCTGTCTTGGTCTTTTAAATAAGCGCCACCTTGTGGATCAGGAGATTGTTGGCTTATTTTGGCTATTTTTAAGGCTTTTGAGTTGACCCACATAGAGTGAGAGGTTTGCTCCATAAGCACCACGGGGCGATCAGGGAAGATACTGTCGATGATCTCAAGTGGTGTGTATTCAGAGTCGCTGTCGAGTGTCGACTCAAGAGAAAAGCCATAACCCATCAGCCAGCCTCGACCATTGGTTTCGGCATTGATTTTACACGCTTCTAAGTAAGGGATTTGCTCTTCTAATGTGGCTTCAGAGTCTAGTTCGCAATTGCCACCCAGCTCTGAGGCGGCTTCAAACACATGGTTATGATTATCAATGAACCCCGGCAAAACAAAGGCACTCTCCAAGTCGATGACATCGGTACTCTGACCTTGAAAAGATTGCGCCTGAGCGTGGTCACCGATGAAGATGATCTTGCCTTTATGGGTAACGATCGAGTCTGACTCGCGATGCCCATATATGTCGGCATTGGTAAAGATCTGGTCTGCGGTTAGGCTTTGAGAAAAAGCCGATGGCACAGAGACTAGGCTAGCGAATAATGCAATCCATGCAGTGCGTGGCAAAGTGAGCTTATTGTTCATTGTTATTTATTCCATGTTCCACTGTTTAGTAAGTATAGAAAGCGAGTGGTAAGAATCATATCGCGGATTTTTAATAATAAAGTGTCCATAGTTGCTCTCCTGATTAAGTTAACTTGCCGTATATTTTGCGGTGACTCCGACTCAATATCGAACATCAATGAAACACCATTGATTCATTCGCAGACTAAACAATTCACATAAGATTCTGAATAAATTACAGTTAGGTGAACTTTAAAAATGGATTTAACGTATTACCAAGGATGTAAGTTTATGTTTTCACAAGGCTTACTCGCATTACTAATAAAAACAAGCCGAGGTTAGGATGAAAAAAATATTATTGCTGCTTAGTGTGATTCTATTGGGTGGTTGCGTGGGCATGCCTGAAACAGTAAAGCCCGTTCAACAGTTTGAATTGGATAGATACTTGGGCAAATGGTACGAAGTGGCTCGTTTGGATCACTCGTTTGAGCGTGGCTTAGACAACATTAGCGCTGAGTACAGCTTGCGTGATGATGGCGGCGTGAAGGTGATTAACCGTGGCTATTCGGCTGAAGAAGGTGAATGGAACGAAGCGGAAGGCAAAGCGTATTTTGTTGAAGGTTCTGAACAAGGCTATTTGAAAGTGTCTTTCTTTGGCCCTTTCTATGGCGCTTATGTGGTATTCGAGTTGGACAAAGAGAATTACCAATACGCGTTTGTTTCTGGCCCAGACACCGATTACTTATGGCTGCTTTCAAGAACACCAGAGGTTGCGCCAGAAGTGATGGAGAAGTTCAAAGCGATGTCGAAAGAGCGTGGCTTCAATACCGATGAGCTGATTTTTGTGGAGCATGACAATAAGCCTAGTTCTTGAGAAGAGTTCTAACGCTTGGCTCTTGAGAGCTGTGACATGTAATTAAAGAAAGGCACCGATGAGCAATTCACCGGTGCCTTTTTTGGTTTGGCTTTGTTCTTTGTGTTTGCTAGCTCGTTAAGTAAGTAAGTAACGTTGTCGACGAGCCTGCAAAACACTGAGTACCGATAGTGAAATGAAGAATGCTGGATCGCTCCAGCCAAAGCCAACAAAGATTCCTGTAAACGCTGCATACAGTGTGATGATGGCGCCAAGCATATTCGTAACCACCAAACCTTGGATGAGCTTTTTAGCTGATACGCCGGGTTCAATGTCTCTAAGCAACCAGCTTATCGCTGCGATACCACCCAGAAAGATACTGGTGTGTTGAGAGAGAAAGTACGCGTACTTATCATTGATCTCTACGCCGTACATGGGCCACATTACCGTTGGGATAAAAAACAGTGCGATGGCAAACCCTGCGTAAATAATGCCGTGTAGGCTAAGAAAAGTTTTGTTGTTCATTACGTATATCTCTCTCTATTTATTACTTAGCTATTCAGTATCTTTGTCGTCATTCAGCGAATGAACAAGTTTGATTAACCGTTGATTGGGCCTTTATTAATGGTAGTTAATGGCTGATTGACGTCAAAAATCACACCACGCACTTCTTCAACACCCATCTCTTTTAAGCGAGCGCTATGCATCGCTAGGTAAGCCTCTGCACTGAGTTGGTCTTCAAAAAGATAGACACCACCGCCCAGTCTTTCAGCTTCGTTTTCTGTCCAGATTTTCCAGATCATACCCGGTTCGTTGTTAATAGACTTTGCTAGGTCAACGAGTGCGTTTGACATCTCTTCACCAAATGGGCCGCTAAATTCAAAATCGACTTGTAATAATTTCATGGTTATTTCTCCAAACAGTTACTTGGTATTGCGCTGAGACTGATGGTCATTTCGCAAAACATAGGAGGCTTTATTGCCTGTTGAAATAGATATTACCTGTAAAAAACAGACAGAAAAGTTCATAATGTAGTTATTAACTGTCAGGATTTTAGACCGATGAGATTGAAAACCACCCTCGACCAATGACAAACCCTTTACGAGATTGACCGCGCAGGCAGTATTCAGGCAGCGGCACTGCAATTGAACAAGAGTCACACCACGCTGATCTATGCGCTGAGAAAATTGGAGGACCAATTAGGCGTGACTTTAGTGCAGGTTGAAGGTCGTAGGGCGGTCTTGTCGGAGGATGGGAAATCACTGTTGCGCCGTGCAAGCAGTATGTTGGAACAAGCTCGCGAGCTAGAGTTGATCAGTGAACAGCTAGCGAAAGGTGTTGAGTCTGAAATTGTGGTTGCTGTTGATCACTTGTGCTGCCTTGAACGCCTTTATCAACCGATGGCTGCATTTTTGACGGAGAACAACACCACATCGATACAAGTGATTGAAACATCCCTGTCTAAAACAACGGAAATGGTGACTCAAGAACTGGCTGATGTGGCTATCATCAACTTGCCTATTACTAATTACTCAGCCGAAGCCTTTGGTTTTACGCTGATGGAGCCAGTAGTTGCTAGCTCACATCCGTTAGTAAGTGCCGTTTCGGTGTCGTTGAATCAACTGTCGTCTTTGCCGCAAATTGTGGTGCGAGATTTAGGTACACGATCTAATCAAGGCACTAAAAGCCAAGGCAACAAACAGGATGTGGGTTGGTTGAAGTCGAGTCAGCGTATTACGGTGGATAATTTCGACCATGCGTTTGGCGCGGTAGAGCAGGGAGTCGGGTATTGTCGACTACCAAAGCACATTGTTGAAAGTCGAGGTTGCGACAAGCTCACTGTGTTGAATGTCGAAAATGGCAGTGGGTATCACGTTCCGCTGCACCTGACTTTACCAAAAGGAGCCAAGACAGGCCCTGCTGCTAAACGTTTCTATGAGTTACTTCTTGAGTCAGCTTCTAATGCGATCTAACGGCGACATGAACCTTGAATCTTGAACGATTAACTATGGGTCTCGAACGATTAACGAGGCTGATTGCCGTTTAAGAACAGCGCGACACATTCGCGAGTGTAGTGAAGTCTTTCTTCTTCAGATTCTCCGCTATCGTGTCCGAAGAATCCCCAATACGCTGACTTACCATGGAACATAAGCAGCAGTTGTCTGGCTGCAATGACTGGCGAGCTTGATGTCGACAGTGTGAGATCACCAGAGTCTATTTTCGACTGCAAATAATCAGCAAGTAACTTGGTGGTTTTCTGAGGCCCAGTTTCTAAATAGATAGAGGCGATCTCTGGATGCGTATTCGCTTGGCTAATGGCATTTTGAAAGGTTTGTCTAGATTGTTCATCAAGTAATAAATCTTGAAACTTCACACCAAATTTCACCAACTCATCACCCACCGCAGCATCCATATCAAAGGCAGAAGGGCTGAGTTCACGCTCGGCACACTTAGTTTGCATGCAGGTTTCGAAAAGTTCGTCTTTGTTTTTAAAGTGAGAGTAGACCGTTTGCTTGGAAACGTTCGCTGCTTTGGCTATCTGATCCATATTGATCTTGAAGCCATGTTCAGAGAAAAGTTGGCTGGCTGCGGTTAAGATCTGCGATCTCTTCTGTTCACTCTTGATGATTTTAGTCACGTGCTTGCTTCTCGTTACTTAGTGTTGTCTCGTTACCTAGTTTGTCTCGTTGCTTGGTGCCTGTTGGTGCTCAGTTCTATGTGTCTCGTTTTACGCTAAGCATTATGCTTTTTGTGATGGTTTTATCAATCATTAACGATGAAACTTATTTTTAACACAATCAAACTAGACAGTCTAGTTTGATTTGGTTAGTCTAAAAAAAGAACATAATTGAGTACCGCATAGGAACAGTACGTATGTATAAATTGATGAAGGGAAGCGCAGTGGCAGTGGCGTTGTCGACTCTTCTTGTCGGGTGTGGTGAAAATACACAAGCCGAGATAGCATCCGATGCAGATAATGCTGCAGTGGAATCGAATAGTGCAGCGTCGACAGTCTTAACAGTAGAAACTGTCGCTTTGGAGCGCTCTCCATCGTATGCAGTACAACGTGAATATGTCGGTGTGGTAAAGGCGGGTCAACAGGCGAATTTGGGTTTTGAATTGGCGGGCAAGGTCAATGAGATTCTGGTGGATGTCGGTGACACAGTCACAACCGGTCAGCCGTTGATTCGATTGGATACTCAACTTTTGGAAACCGAGTCTAGCCAACTGAAAGCGCAGGCTGAAGAAGTGAAAGCTCAGTTGAGTCTTGTTGCTGCTAACTTAAAGCGTCAACGTTCATTGAAAGCGAAAGGCTTCAGTGCCGAAGCGGAGATTGATTCTCTCACCAGTGAGCAACGCGTATTGCAGGCGAACTTGCTGCGCATCGATGCATCGGTAAAAGGCAACGAATTGAAGTTGGTGAAATCGACAGTGCTTGCGCCTTATTCTGGCACTATCGCAACCCGCTATGTCTCGCTCGGAGATGTGGTGAATGTCGGTAATCCAACCCTTACACTGCTCGCTTCTGAGGGCAAAGAGGCCTTCATCGGTATTCCTGCTCACCAAATGCAAAAAGTCACCTCACTTTCTTCGCCTAACATCCGAGTTGGGAGAACAGATTATGCCGTGGAGCTATTGAATCCCGGCGCAATGGTGGATACCCAATCTCGTAGTGTCGGTTTGCGTTACTTGTTTCCTGAACAATCGTCGGTGTTAGAAGGGCAACTTGCCTATTTGAAATTTGATGAGCAGATTGATGACCAAGGCTACTGGGTGCCATTAACTGGTTTGATTGATGGATTGCGCGGTGTGTGGAACATCTTTGTGATTGGTGAAGACAACAAGGTCGAACGTCGAAGCGTTCAGGTGTTGTTTGCTAACAATCAACAAGCGTACGTAAGTGGGGCGATTGAAGACGGTGAACAGGTGATTGCCAGTGGCTTACATCGATTAGTTCCCGGCCAAATCGTGAAGCCAGCAAGCGTTACTGCTGAATAGGTAATAGTATGAAAATTATAGAGACTATTTCCAACACTCGACTGCTTATCTTGATGACAGCACTGCTGATGGTGAGCGGCATTTCGGCGTTCATGACCTTGCCACGTGCAGAAGACCCAGTAATCATCAACCGTTATGCGAACATCACAACCAGTTTCCCCGGCGCCAGTGCTGAGCGTGTTGAAACCTTGGTTACTGAGGTAATCGAGAATAAGCTGCGTGAATTGAGTGAAGTTAAATTGGTAAGTTCGACTTCTAGGCCGAGCGTATCAATTGTCACGCTAGAACTTAACGACACCATTACCGAGCCAGAACCTGTCTGGTCCCAAGCTCGCGACAAGCTATCTGACATCGAATCCATTTTGCCTGCGGGTGCTCAATCTCCCGATCTCGATAGCGACCATACCTATGCTTTCACGACCATTGCATCTCTAACTTGGTCTGGTGCAGGCGAGCCTGACAGGTTAACGCTGGGCCGTTATGCCAAAGAGCTCGCCAAGCGGTTACGAACCTTGTCGGGTACCGAATTTGTTGATGAATACGGGATGCCGCAAGAAGAGATTCAAATCAGTTTACGTACGGCCGATGCCGCTGCTCTAGGGCGTTCAAGTGCCAATATCGCTGAATCGCTCGAAGGGGCAGACGCCAAGAACTCTGCGGGTGAACTGGTCAGTGCCTATTCCCGTTTTGGTTTGGAAATTGAGTCGGAACTGGACTCCATTGAACGTATCAAGCAAGTCCCAATCGCTACCGACAGTAATGGTCACATCATTCGCATGGAAGACATTGCTTCTGTGAAGCGTGGTGAGAAAACCCCACAAGATCAAATTGCGATTATTGATGGTGAGCCGGGGGTGATTGTCGCGGCAAGAATGCATCCTGATCTGCGAGTTGATAATTGGACGTCGCGAGCTAATGCTCTGATTGGCAAGTTTGAACAAGAGTTACCAAGTAACGTTAAGGTGACGGTGTTATTTAATCAGCAAGGTTATACCGAAACCCGCTTAGACGATTTAGGCAAAAGCTTGATGATCGGTTTTGGCTTGATTTTGATTGTGCTGTTTGTCACTTTAGGCGTGCGTGCCGCGATCTTAGTCGCCATTTCTCTGCCGTTAACCTCATTATTGACCCTGTCGATCATGAAAATGACCGGTGTGCCGATTAACCAAATGTCGGTGACAGGCCTAATTGTGGCGCTCGGGATCATGGTCGATAACGCGGTAGTGATGGTTGATACCATTCAAGCTTATCGTTTGAAAGGGCAACAGCGAGCTGAAGCAACCATGAACGCATTGAAGCATTTATGGGTGCCGCTATTAGGTTCAACCTTAACCACCGTGTTGGCGTTTGCCCCGATTATTTTGATGCCGGGTGCATCGGGTGAATTTGTCGGTGGTATTGCGATTACCGTTTCTTTCTCGTTGATCGGCTCTTACATTATCTCGCATACCTTAATTGCGGGTTTAGCGACCAAGCTACTGCCGAAACAACTCAGCGACGTTGATAAGAAAGGCCAGCACCATTGGTACATGACAGGCTTAAGAATTCCTGCTTTAACACGCTGGTTCTCGTCTTCTGTCCGCTTTGGTGTCACGCATCCAATCATCACGATAGCTCTTGTGTTATTGGTACCGTTTACCGGTTACTGGAGTATGTCTCAGCTGACTGAGCAATTCTTCCCGCCATCAGATAGAGACATGTTTGAGATTCAGGTTTACATGCCACCTCAAGCAAGCATTTATGCGACGAAAAATACCTCGGAAAAAATAGACGACATCATTCATCGTTACCCTGAAGTGGAACGCATTGATTGGCTAGTGGGCGCAAACTTCCCATCCTTCTATTACAACCTGCAAGCAAGGCAAAACAATGCGCCATACTTCTCGCAAGCGATGGTGAAAACAGAGAACTTTGACCAAGCCAATGCGCTAATTCCACAGTTGCAAAAGGTGTTGGATGAAGAGGTTCCTGAAGCACAAATCTTGGTACGTAAGCTCAACCAAGGGCCTCCATTTACCGCGCCCGTTGAACTGCGAGTATACGGTGAAAACCTCGATACCCTAAAAGCAATTGGTGAAGATGTGCGATTGATTCTGGCAGGTGTTCCTCATGTCACGCACACAAGGGAAACGCTGCAACCGGGTACGCCGAAGGTGTGGTTGAAGGTCGATGAAGACACCGCGAAACTCAACGGTATTTCACTCAATCAGTTTGCTGGTATGTTGCAAACTACGCTGACAGGTCGTGAAAGTGGTTCGGTGATCGAGGGCAGTGAGTCGGTGCCTATCCGTGTTCGTGTCGCGGATGATGCGCGTGAAAACTTGGCTCACCTGAGTAATATTCGTTTGCCGATAAGCTCTGATGTCTATTCTACGGGTATCAATGTGTCTACCTTAGCTGAGCTTGAACTGACCACAAGTCGAGGTGCAATCACCCGCCGTAATGGGCAACGTGTGAATACCATTGAGGGTTATATTGAAGCGGGTGTATTGCCTCAAACCGTGCTCAATGAATTCCAAAAACGCCTAGAAAGCTATCAGATGCCATCAGGCTACACGATTGGTTTTGGTGGTGAATCTGCTGAACGAGACAATTCAGTCAACAGTCTCATCTCGAATGTCGCAGTCGTGGTGGTATTGATGGTGCTGGTGGTGGTGATGTCATTCAACTCGTTCCGAATGAGTAGCATCATCTTCATGGTAGCAGGATTGGCTGGTGGGCTAGGGTTGTTGTCGGTGTGGATCTTCGGTTATCCGTTCGGCTTTACGGTGATCATCGCCATGCTCGGGATTGCGGGCTTAGCAATTAACGCGGCCATTGTGATTCTGACCGAACTGAAGCTAGACAAGGAGGCTTCCTCTGGGAATGTGGATGCGGTAGTTGAGGCGGTGATGTCGTGTACTCGACATATCAGCTCGACCACGATTACAACCGTTGGTGGCTTTATGCCGTTGATTATTGCTGGTGGCGGTTTCTGGCCTCCTTTTGCGGTCGCTATTGTGGGCGGTACCGTATTAACCACGCTTATTTCGTTTTACTTTGTGCCGGTGGTTTATCATTTAATGACTAAAAATCAGCGAAAAACCATCGCTACTCAAGCGGCATAACTGTTTTTCAATTTAACTGCTCTTCAATTACCCATAATCGAGCCGTATCTGGTTCGATTATGGCGTTGTTCTCTCACTAAATTCATTCCAACTACCCTTCAAAAATATCACTAAGCCAATCTTCAAGTTGCTCTCGTTTATCTTGTGGGCCATTGATGATCACCAAACCGTTTAGTGTCGCGTGATCCCAAGAGATGGTGCCAGTTGCTAGCGCATCGAACACATCGAGTTCCGTAATCAGTAATAGATCTTCCTCGGTAGGCAAAGTATCTCTACCTGAAACATCGGCGCCCTTCTCAAGTTTCACTTGACTGTAATGACCTTTAATTGCTTCGAATAAGTTGAACTCAATTTTGCTTGGGTGGGGTTTCGCAAGCGCAGCCTTGATGGCAAAGAGTCGAAAATGATCCGGCTTATTGAGGTTGTTGAATTCATTGTCTTGTCTGGCTGTGATGACGTTGTCAAATACCTCTAGTGAACCGGGCTCTGTCACTAAACTAAATCCGGTATCTTGGTGAAGACCACAGGCAAACGTGAGTGAAGAGATAAGCGAAAGAATCAAAGCAAATCGTTTTAACATAATGGTTATCGAAACCTATAACAGGATTAAGAATCTGACGGCAGCAGCCGAACCTGACGATAAAAAAAGGGACCACAAAGGGTCCCTGTATTTGTTTATCGTCCATGTGAAACGGTCAGCGAATCGATTGATAGCTATTTAGCGAGATTGTTTGCTAAGTAGCTTTCGTCAAAGAGCCATCGTCGAAGATCTATCGCCAAAGAGTGACCGTTCGAGCTCGCTATTAGCGAACGATGAGCATGATCTCTTCTGGAGTCATTGCCTTATCGAAGTAGCTCATGAATTGACCGAAGCCTTTGATGTCGCCATTCGAGAACGTGAATGCACCAGACTGTAGGTTGGTACCAATCACTTGTTGAGCGTTTGGACCCGCAATCAAGATTTGGTTCAGTACTGCACGAGTGGTGTCGATTTGAACGTCTGCGCCTTTTACTGCTTCTTCGTGTAACTGAGCAATACCGTTACGGATTTCGATAGTGAATGCTTCGTTCGTATCAGAGAAGTTGTACGTTAGCATCATGTTCACGTCTAACGAGTTTTCTGCGATAAGCGTTGAAGTCATCATGTCGAAGATCTGCTTACTTGGTAGCGCAGTAAGCACGTCAACAGAAGCGAAGCTGATCATGTTAGAGAAGTCACGTTTGTTCTCTAGTTCAGCCGCCGCGTTAAGCGCCCAGTTACGCCAGTTGATGTTCACTTGGTCTGCAGCCCATGCTTTGTAAGCTTGTGCTTTCATCTCGCGAGCTTCCATATCTTGCTTGTTTACCGTGATTGGGTAAGAAAGAATTTCTGCTGCAAATGTGTAGTTTTCAGCCTTAATTGCTGCTTGTGCAGTCGTAAGGATGTTCTCACGGCCGCCCATGATCTCTACGAACGCTTTAGCACGTTGCTCGTAAGCCATTGGCTCTAATTGCCATGGATCTGCTTCGAAGAAACCGTTGTAACCAACGTAGATCTGACGAACAGCATGTGCAACGGTACCGTAGTGCTCTCCTAACCAAGGGTGCTCAGCAAGGTGCTTAGGAAGTTTAACGACTTCAACTAGCTCGTCCGGCGTCATACCTTTGTTCATGTAACGGATAGTTTGGTCATGCGTGTATTGAATCGCATCACGGTAAGCCGTTAGTACGTCAGCTACCGCTTCTTTACCTTCAACTGGACGACCGTGAGAGTTAATCATGATCTCAGTGTCGAACTTACGCATTACGTCGATGCCCTTGAACCACATTGATGGGTCACGGAATTTAGTACCACGAATAGTGTGAAGATTAGGGAAGTTCTCTCCTTGAAGTACTTCCGCAGCGTGCAGGATTTTCTGATCTGGGAAGTAAACCACTAACTCATCTTTCGTTTCAGATGGCACGTTCTCAATGTGCATTTTCACGCCAGCGATTTCGATTTCGATGTGGCTTTGGCTTGGTACAAGCAGGTTTGGTTCGATGAACGAAATAGCACCTTGCATGAAGCGTGGGCCAAGGCCGTCATTTACTGTACCGTGCTCACCTTCTTCTACGTGCTTAGCACCTGTGTAAGAAGTGCGGTGACCAAATAGAGTACCTAGGTTTGAAGACCAGTTAGCCACTGCAGCTGTTAGGCCTTCTTCAGCGATGATTTTTACTTCACCTGATGCTACTTCTTCGTCAGTAACCCATGCACGCACGCCAGAGATGTGGTCGATGTGGTTGTGAGAGTAGATGATTGCTTTAACCGGTTTGTCTGTGATTTGACGGAACTGCTCTTTAACCGATTGAGCCATTTCTACTGACTCGCCTGGATCAACAATGATGATGCCGTCAGTACCTTCAATCATGACTGGTGTGTCTAGACCGAAGCCGTAACCAAGGTAAATATTGTCATCTACTTGGATGATAGCTTGGTCCATTTTACGACCATGCTTGGTTAGGATTGGATGAACGTGGTCAGATTCTTCAGTGTAAGCCAGTGAGTCGCCCGTTTTCGAAACAACTTGGATGCGCTCGCCTTTGCCCCAGAACATGTTTGACTTGTGTTCGAATAGAACCTCGCTCTTGTAGCGAGCATCAAGGTCAATGTTTTGGTATTGCGCAGCATTTGCTGTCTGAAGTTCTTGGCCTACTTTCGATGTCGCTTCTACAGTTGGCGTTGCAGATGCAAAACCAGAAGCAAATAGAGCGCTCGCGATAGCAACAGGAAGCGCCATTTTTTTGAATGTATTAGTCATGGTCGTGACCTTATGTTTGGATACAGGAATTGGATTTCTTGAGTCAAATAATAGAGGTGGGAGAGATCGCTATCTACGCGCTAATAGGATATCGATATATCGTTTTTTCGATGATTTATTTATCTAATGATTGTATTGGCGATTTATCTTGATCTAAATCAATTAGTAAGTGGGGCTTGTTACAGACACAAGAATGCCCTGAAATTCAGGGCATCTATTGGAACTAATGGCTGTTATATAAGTGTTTACCGAGAATCTGAGTACTTACCAAGCACCTAAGTAAGACTTGTAAGATTGTAGGCGAACCGTTGCTGCGCCGATTACATCGATGAAGCCCCAGAACGGATGCGGCTTCTCAGCCGAGATCCAAGCCGCGCCAGCCGCACCAATTGGGATATCGAAACCTTCTGGTTCGATGATCTCAAGAACGATGGTACGGCCTAATCCGTTACTATTTCTTACAACGTGTTGACCAACACTCTGTGGGCCTTGAAATGGAGAAATAGCCGCTTCGCCAGTACCGGTTGTGAAGCTGTGTACTTTTGCTCTGAACACGTGACCTGGGTATGCATCAACGAAAAACTCTGCGAAATCGCCTTTTTGAACATATCCGTAAGTTTGATCAGAAACTCGCATTTCTAAAAATTTCTTGTTGGTGTTGTAAAGGTGCATGTTGCCCATGACTGAACCTTCGGCAATGTTGACAATCGCGACTTGTCCATCAAACTCAGCACGAATCGTCTTTTTCTCTTGCGCCCAGTTCACTTTTTGAAGATCGGCAACCAATGAATTAAGTTCAGCGTTCATTACACGTAGGTCAGAATCGTATTTCTCAACATCACGCGCATTAAAGATTTGCGGTGATGTTTCAGCACGCTCAAGATCTCGTGTCATCTGCTTGATCTGTTCTTCCTTCTTAACAATGGCAGATTCGATCTTTGCTTTGTCAGCTGCAGAGTTAATGTCGACGAGTGTGTAAAGTACATCGTTTTCTTTTACTCGTTGGTTGTGGTCAACATGGATTTCATCAATTTGTTGGCCAAATACAGGCGACATTACCGCGTGTGGTGCTTTTACTGTGGTTGAGTTCGTTAAATCAACCGGCGCCCACAAGCGAGAAATAACCGCCAATACCGCAAGAATCGTTACGCCGCCAATGGCAGCCCACGTGTAGTTTTTGAAGTTCTTCTTCAGTGCGCCTGTCGCAAACAGTGACCATACAATTAGGATGTATGGAATCATCATCTCTTTCATTATGCGACCTCTTTTTCTGCTGGGGATGGTTTTGTTGGAGTCTTTTCTTCTGAAGCCTGTTCTTTTGAAGGCTGAGCTTCTGAAGACGGTTCTACTGGAGACTGTTGTGTTTGAGACGGCTCTGTTGCCGATTTTTCAGGTGATACGTGGACTGCGGCTGCCTCTGAATTGGTCGCGTCTTGTTTAGGCTGCACACCACGGCGAATGACATCACTCAGTGATTGACCAATATGTTTCCAGTTCGCTAGCGCGATAACCAAGGCGATAACCCAGAATGTTTTGCTGATGAAGAGCCCGCAAAGTGACAGTGCAAAAACGATCTGTACGTGAGCGCTTTTGTGTTCTTTTGCTTTATGCACACCCAGTTCATGCAACTGCCACATGCCGTAAACACCGGCTAATACCACAGCAATGGTCACCGAGAACAAGTAACCAGAGAAGTACTCCATCTGGAAGAAGTTCATCATCATTTCATTGGGATGATTGTTGAATTGAGACATGTCGATGTCTTTAGAATGGATAGTGCCTAACGGTGCAAGAGCCCATGCACCAGCAAACATTACCGCCATAAACAGGCAGAATTTAATCAAGACCATCACAACGGCCCAGATTTTCTGGAAAATGATTTTTATAAAGTTCATATCTCAACCTACATCAATAAGAAGAGAGAATTTGCAGCCTAGAAGTCACCTTTAATGACATCTTAAAAAGTAGATGTCTATTATGTGGGTAGATTAGTGCCCATAATAAACAAAAGTAATAGATGATATTTAAAGTGATATTGTACAGTCCAGACAACCGATTCTCGGTATCAAGAAGCGAATATGCTTCTCTACAAATCAATCTTTATTATTTGTCAGCAGACGTAAATGAAATGGCTATGAAGCGTTCGAATTAATATTCGCGCGGTTTTCTAGCGACTGTTTTTATTACGTGTATTACCTCGACAATCGAGGGGCTCTTCCATGACAATTGACATACCAAAGTAAAACATTTGTCAGTTTTCTATTTGGGCTGGTGATTGATTTGTTAGCAGGATAATAGGAAGAGTTTTGACCAGTATCTACCCAGAATTACGATTTGATAATATCGTAATTACGATTAGTAGTTATAACTCTAAATCGGTAAAGTGATTTATTTGAAAAGGCTCATATACAGATAGAAAACATTGTTCATTAACTTGGTTTGGATCATAGAAGTCGATGAAAAGTACTAAAAAGACTGGCCTAAAATATTGAATAAATTAGACCAGCTCTAGGGAGGATTTTAATCGATTATTTGAACGGGTTTAATGTAACAGGAGCAATAAAGAATTTTAGGTTCCAATCTGGTGCATATGGCACATACTCAGCTGGATTGGTCGTATTAACATTTGCGTCTGGTTTCATTACGTAATATTGAAGTTCTACACCCCAACGAACAGGCATCGGTCCAATCTTAAACATATCGATATAGCCTAACCCGACAGGTACAGTAAATTGGTCGGAACCATCTTTTGTCCAATCAATTTGAATATTAGGCGTCATACCAATTAACGCGGTGTTGCTGACACGATAGTTTAAGAAGTACTGGATGTCCGCTTGATTGGTTGATTCAGTAACGCTGTCGCTACCGCCTACGTCCCACCATTGCTGAGCTAAGAAACCAACGTTCCAGCTTTCAATACTTGCTGGGTTACCGGTTTCTTTACCAAGGCGAGCGACCATTGCCGCAGGGCCTACTTGCCATTTATCTTGGGTTAAACCATCAGTACCAGTTGGCATGATCACCGTTGGACCAACACCCCAAATCCAGCCGTCATCACGGTTAGGCGCTGCCATTGATAGAAAGACGGTGTCTCCCATGCCATTTGTACGACCTTCAAAGAAATCACCGTCTTCACGGTCACCTGGTGAACTGTAGTGGTTGGCTACCAGACGGTTCACCAAGTTCCATTCGCCATCCATGATAGGAACAGGCATTACTGGTTGAAAGCTGAAACGGTTTTGCATTTCATGGTGGCCATCTTCTTTCTCAAGAAAGGTGTAATCATTCTGAGTGATTAGCATCCATACGTCAGATACCGGGTTAGCCGATTTTTTTGCGGCTTCCTGAACTGAGAGTTGTTCCTTTTCAGCCAGCGCAGAACCAGAGTAAGCGATAGCCGCACCGCTTAAGAGTAGGGAAATTATTTTAGTGTTTTTCATATTGATACCGAGGGTCATTATTTTGGTGCCATTGTAGTATTCACAAAAGGAATGTATATGTACCGAACGGAAACTCAGTGTCATGTAATTTGAGACAATGTTGTGGTTTCAAAGCGCGTTGCATGAAGTACGCCCCATTATTAAAGGGCTTACGGAGAAGGGAGGGCTTTATTGTCTCAATATATGAAGATTTATTGAGGGTTGATGAGTGTGAGTAAAGTCTGGTTAATATGCTATTTATTAGCAAAATAATCGATGCGTTATACCTTTAATAAATGTTTTTATTGACGATATTTAATCGTTTTTACGATAGCATGGTGTTTATGGTCGCCTAACGAGTAATGATATATGAGCAACGAAATCCCCAATTTCAACCTACTTGCTGTGTTTTCTGCGGTGATGGAGCAGGGCAGTTTGAGTAAAGCTGCGGATCAACTCAGCACCAATCAATCGACCATTAGTACCGCATTGGCACGACTGAAAAAAGAGATAGGCCAAGAGCTTTTTGTTCGTAAAGGACGAGGTGTTACGCCTACTTCTTATGCTCAAAGTTTGTATGAACAAATCAAAGCGCCGATCAATGAACTCAATGGTGTGTTTCAGTCGATGGCTAATTTTGATGAGCAATCCTCTGAGCGTAAGTTTGTGATCTCTGCGCCTGAGCACTTACAGTGGGTATTACTCAATAGTTTCGCGGCGCTTCCCAATCAAAATTTGTCGTTAGAAGTGTTTGATCAACCAGACAGTGATGAGCGCATTTACGAAGATCTTTTGACGCAAGAGTTCGATGCGATGATCGATATTGTGGTGCCTGAACACCCAAGTATCGTCAGTGAAACACTTTATGAAGGCGAGTTTGTGATCGTGTGTCGAGCTGATCACCCACGAATCCAAGGTGAAATCAGCGAAGCTCAGTTCCTGAGTGAAAAGCATGCTGTATTAGACAGAACACGACGCAAAGTTCGCAGTTTAAATCACTACACTTCTTTGGATCTGTCCCAACGTAAAATCGTATTTCATGGGCGTTCACTGTTCAGTAATATCTTGCTGTGTAGCCAATCCGATTACATTACTGTCGTGCCTTTATCTATGGCCGTGCAGTTCCAAGAAAAGTTAAGTTTGCAGCTGTTCAAGCCGCCTTTTGAATATCAGCCGATGTCTCACTACCTGATTTGGTTGAAGAAGCAGAACAGCGACCCCGCTCATAAATGGTTCAGAGAACAAGTCATCAGTACATCAGATGCAATGTCGAAGGCGCTTAAAGATAGGCGTTTGCGGTTTTAATTGAGAGTTTAATTCTAGGGAAGCATTGGCTTCCCTTTTTTGCGTCATTGAGTTCGTGTTAGTCATAAAGTTCATAACAAAAAATTATCACATTGAGAATTTTTGATAATTTCCTTAATTCCTCGCTGAATCGTATTATTTCACTCAGAGATTAGTGGATAACCTCCACTCAAAATAATAACGGCGCCATGCTTGTGGTGCTAATAAGGGCGAAATATGAAATTCCTACACACAATGATCCGAGTTACTAATTTAGACAAGTCTATCGAGTTCTACACCAAGGTATTGGGAATGAAGGAACTTGAACGCCATGAAAACAAAGACTACCGCTACACATTGGTTTTTGTTGGCTACGAGCAAGGTGGCACGACTATCGAGCTAACGCACAACTGGGATACGAATGAGTACGAGATGGGCAGCGCGTTCGGTCATCTGGCATTGGGTGTAGACGATATTTACGCAGCATGCGACAAGATCAAATCGCTAGGTGGCAACGTGACTCGCGAAGCTGGTCCAGTGAAAGGCGGTTCAACTCATATCGCTTTTATTACTGACCCAGACGGCTACCAAATCGAACTGATTCAACTAGGTTAATCGAGGATATAACAATGACAAATGCACTATTTCAACCAATTCAACTTGGTAATATCGAGCTTAAAAACCGTATTGTTATGCCACCGATGACGCGTTCTCGCGCAACGCAACCTGGTAATTCAGCAAACGACATGATGGCGGCTTACTACGCTCAACGCGCTTCTGCAGGTTTGATTATTGCGGAAGGCACACAAATTTCACCTATGGGCCAAGGTTACGCTTGGACTCCGGGTATCTATTCTGATGAGCAGATTGCGGGTTGGAAAAAAGTCACCGATGCCGTACATGAAACAGAGGGTGTTATCTTCGCTCAACTTTGGCATGTAGGCCGTGTCACACACCCAGACAACATTGATGGTGAACAACCAATTTCGTCTTCTGCACTTAAAGCAGAAAACGTAAAAGTATTCATCGATAACGGCACTGATGAACCGGGTTTTGTGGATGTGGTTGAACCTCGTGAGATGACGAAAGAAGACATCAAAGAAGTGGTTGAACAGTATCGCCAAGCGGCTTTGAACGCGATTGAAGCAGGCTTTGATGGTATCGAACTTCACGCCGCGAATGGTTACTTAATCAACCAATTCATCGACTCTGAAGCAAACAATCGCACTGACGAATACGGTGGTTCAATCGAAAACCGTTTACGTTTCCTAGGTGAAGTGGTTGAGGCTATGGTTGAAGCGATTGGTGCTGACCGTGTTGGTGTGCGTCTTGCTCCGTTCACATCGTTGAATGGTACGGTTGACGCTACGCCAGTAGAGACTTACACAGCGGCGGCAGCATTACTTAACCTATACAAAATTGTTTACCTGCACATTGCAGAAGTCGATTGGGACGATGCACCTGAAACACCGAAAACCTTTAAATCAGCAGTACGTAATGCTTACCAAGGTGTCCTGATTTACGCAGGTAAATACGACAGCGAGCGCGGCGAAAAAGCGGTTGCTGAAGGCGTAACTGATATGGTTGGTTTCGGTCGTCCATTCGTCGCAAACCCAGATCTACCCGCTCGTATTCAAAATGGTTACCCATTAGCAGCGCACGATCCAAACACATTGTTTGGTGGTGCTGAAAAAGGTTTAACGGATTACCCAAAATACGCAGGCTAAAAATAGCTGCCTGAAGCAGAGTATTGAGATAATATCTCGATCCTGTTGAATGTTTATAAAAAGCAACCTTGCAGAGTCGGGTTGCTTTTTTTGTTATTGGACCAAGTAAGATGACGAAAGCGATGCGCGGAGAGCTTTATCTCCTATTTGCTACCTTGTTAGCTGGGATTGGATGGATTGCATCTAAGCTGGTGGTGTTAGAAATGCCTGGGCCAGTGTTCATTGGTGTGCGATTCTTCGTCGCGAGTTTGATTCTTTTGCCATTTTGTATTCATCACATTCGTAAGCTTTCGCTTAAGCAGATATTTTCTCTTTGCGGCGTTGGCTTGTTGCTGTCTGCTTCATTGCAAGTCTGGGTATTTGCGGTATCAATGACGGAAAGTTTGTCGGAAGGAGCGTTTATCATGAGCTTAGCCATGATCATCGCGCCGTTTGTCTCTTGGGTTATATTTCGAGTTAAGCCTAATCGTGCCTTCTGGATGTCATTTCCAATTGCGATTATCGGTATGTTGCTACTGACCCTAACTAACGGTTGGCACGTTGAGCAGAGTCAGCTCTATTTCCTATTAGCATCGATGTTGCTTTCGGTTCACTTTGTGATGAATAAGCGAGTGATTACTAATATCAAACCTATAGCTTCAATCTGCGTGCAGCTTTTTGTGGTGGGTGTTAGTGGGTTAGCGTTTGCTTCGATGACTACTCAACCAGAGTTTGAAATAACTCAAACCTTAATATTCTGGTTTATCGTATCAGCGGTTGTGGCGACATCGATCCGTTACTTATTGCAAACTGTCGGTCAGCACTCCGTGAACATGGAAGTGGCGGCATTGATCATGATTCTTGAGCCGGTGTGGACATTGTTATTGAGTGTCAGCGTGTTGGGAGAAACGGTTGAGATGCAAAAGCTACTAGGCGGAGCGGTAATTATTGGTTCGTTATTTTGTTATATCAAATGGTCGAGACGAAAATAAAACACTCGGCGCAAGGCCGAGTGCTCGTTGGTTGTTAGCGCGTGCATGTTTAGAACTCATTAAGCATGTACTAGCAGTAAGCTCCGGTCACAGTAAGATCAGATTGCTGCGACCATCTTTTGAAGTAGCTTGATCATCTGCTGTTGTTCTTCAGCGTCCAACTCATTCATCAGTTCTTTGTTTAAACGAGTAGGGATTGGAATCAACTGTTCTTCGAGTGCTTTCCCTTTTTCCGTTAAGTAGATTCTGAAAGAACGACGACTGTTTGGATCGGCTCTGCGTTCAACCAGCTCAAGCTTTTCTAGCTTGTCTAGTGTGCGAGTCGTCGTTGAATTCTCGACTTTGGACTTTGCCGCGATATCACGCTGAGTAATACCTTCCTCTTCCCATAGGCACATCAAGGTTGGCCAGAGCGCAATGGTTAAGCCATGTTCTTTCAATTCTGTGTCGAAATCTTTGCTCGCTTTATTGGCGATCACGTTGATCATCCAACCAAAGCTATTTTGCCTATCAAATTCTTGTGACATCCGTCAGTACCTAATTCTTACGATGACATTACAACTATTGTCATCGTAACTAATAGCGATGCAATTAGCACCAACATTGCTTCGTTATTTGATAAAAAAGCGAATTGACTGCTAATTTTGAATTAATCGCGAATCGTGACCTTGGTAATCATAATATCTTCGCAAGGTACATCTTCGTGTCCCCAGCGAGTGGTCGTTGGAGCGACAGCAATCTTGTTGACCACGTCCATGCCTGCCGATACTTTGCCAAACACTGCGTAACCCCAACCTGCGTTGCTGGTCGCGGTATGGTCAAGGAAATCATTGTCGTCAAGGTTGATAAAGAACTGCGCCGTTGCTGAGTGTGGTGCGTCTGTACGAGCCATTGCCACTGAGCCAATCACGTTCTTTAGTCCACGATTTGCTTCATTGACGATAGGTGCGTGTGTTGGCTTCTCTGTCATGTCTATAGTGTGTCCACCACCTTGAATCATGAAACCCTCAATTACACGGTGAAATGTGGTGCCTTCATAGAAGCCTTCTTGGCAGTATTTAAGGAAGTTTTTTGAACTTACTGGCGCTTTCTCAAGGTTAAGTTCAATTTCGATGTCGCCAAAGTTAGTGGTCAGAATAATCATAAAGGTGCCCAATGTTCGAGTACTAATATTTTGAGTACTACAGAGTAGTGGATGACGTAATAGGGTGCAGTATATGAGAAATAACGACGGATGCCAGTGAACAGTGATTTTGACGTGTATTCAAGGGTGATCTGAATGATCTTCGAGCGTGCGTTGCGCGCTCACTTCACTTGTATAGACAAGAAAGCCAACGAACAGGTCGCTGGCTTTTGAGGTTTTAAAGATTATTGCTTTTGATTAAAGCGTTAGAAGGTAATTTACCAGCTGGTTGTACTCTTCGTAGCTCTTGATTTGATCCGGTTTTACGATGTATTTGTTGTTAACTAATACGCCTGGAACGCCAGTTAATGTGCTCGCATCAAACTGCTTATCAAAACGCTTCTGCATTGAGTTAACTGCGAAACCGTTGTAGGCCGCATCAAATTTCTTCGCATCGACACCGTTATCAATGAAGATCTGGCGCAGTTCGGCTTCGTTTCTTGGGGTCTGTTGCTTCTCGTGAATTTTGGCGAACATTGCTGGAACCATATTGTCTTCAGCGTCGAGTGCAATCATGGTCGCGTAAGCTTTTGCCATAGGCACAGCCATGTCGTTGCCCATAAACGCTACGTGCACTTTTTGAAAGCTTGCTGATTCTGGTAGATCTTGTTTAAGGAACTCAATGACGCCTTCAAATTTGTAGCAATGAGGGCAGTAAAACGAGAAGAATTCGGTAACGACTGGCTTATCTGCTTTCGCTACGTCGAGGATCTTGTAGTGAGTACCTTCTTCAAACTGAGCGGCATTAATTGAGGCGCTCATGATCAGAGCTGCGAATAGGCTAAATAGCTTTTTCATGTGTTATTTCCTAAATTTGGATGTCATTGTTTACAGCGATAGAGCTGTATTAGTAATACGTTGGCAAGCGTTGCCAAACAGGGACAAACAATTAAGAAATAGGAGGGCGATAAGGAGCTTGTGGCGACATGATTGCCTTGTGTGAAGGCTCTTTCTCGATCAAAGCCAATGAACCAATTTGGGTATCAAAAGACTCTGACACAATCAACGGTGGCATTTTAAGTAAGCATACAGAGCCACAGCAGTGGTGTTCTACATTGGGTTGCGCGCTGGAATATGAGAATGAGTCACTGGTGTCGAATGAGGAATCGGTGTTCAGCGATAAGGTTGATAGATTTTGAGTTACCTGCATAGCATTGGCGTTCGCGATACTGTCCACACTGACGGTGGCCACTAACATAGCGAATAGCATAAAAGCATGTACCCAAATTTTGCTTATCAACTTTGGCATGGAATATTGGTCTTTGTGTCCGAATTAAGGTTGGTATGAATCACATTCTGCAACCGCTAAACAGGAAAGCGTAGAACGAGCGCATGATACATCACTCGTTTACGCATCTCTAATTAAACCCAACAAAACTAAGCAGAGCTCAACTTTTATTACGCTTGGTACTGTTTAAGGAACATCTCGACGCTGGAATTAATGATTATTTGCTTGTGCTGCTTATCAGGAGAGGGCGCATGACCAATGATCTGTGGCCAAAATGCAAAAGATTTCAGCAGGGCGATAAACTGAGTGGATGCAAACAATGGGTCGAGTTCAACCAAACGCCCATCAGCCAATGCCGCTTTGATCCAAGTCGTCAGGCCGCTTTCTGCTTGAGAATATTTTTCCATCGCTTGATGCGCGAGTTCTGCGTTATGAAAATATTCAGAGAACAGTACGCGAGATAAGTCGATGAAACCTTCAGACTCGAGAAGCTCAAGTTCTTGGTTGGCTATAGAGGTAAGTTGTTCATCTAGCGGTTGTTCGGCTTGATAGGGGAACTGAGTCGCTGCGAGTGTTTTGCTCCAAATGCTGTCTAAAATCTCATCCAGTAGCAGTTCTTTACTCGCAAAGTGATTGTAAACCGTGCGCTTTGATACTTCCGCGCGGCTCGATATTTTATCCATGCTGGTGGCTTTATAGCCATGCTCGGTAAACTCTGCGATGGCAGCGGCCACGATAGATTCGCGTTTTCTTTGGCTTAGTGTTTTTTTTACCGTCATCTGGATATTACTCAATATGTCGCGGTTAGCATTGCATACTCTAATTTTACACCAGTAAGTTTACTTTTAGAATACCAATCAGTGTATTGGTAATTAGCACGCTAGCACCTGAATCGCTTTGCAATGAACTGCGGGTGTCATAGAATCGAAAACGTATTCGAATTTTATTGATATCAACGGAAGAGAATAAACAATCAATGAGTAGTATTTTAGAGTGTATTCGTACAGTTGGACGAGGGGAAAGAGGTCGTAAGCCTTTGTCGTTCGAACAAGCCTACCGCATCATGGATGAGTATTTAAGCGGAGAGGTCGGTGACGACCAAATGGCTATGCTACTGATGTTGATTCGTGTGCAGAATGAAACCAATGAAGAAATCGCAGGCTTTGTAAAAGCGTTTCAATCTCGAGTGCCAGACTTAGGTGCTGATATCGATTGGCCGTGTTATGCAGGTAAGCGTAACGATAACGCCAGTGGAAAGCCTTGGAACCTGTTGGCAGCAAAAATTCTAGCTGACAACGGCTATAAAGTATTAATGCATGGCTACATGGACAAACCCAGTGGTCGTACGCATGCCGAAACGCATTTAGAATGTGTCGGCGTTCGCAGCGCGCAAGATCCGCAAGACGCAAAGCAGATTCTAGAAGCCGATGGTATTGCTTACTTGCCTTTGGCGAACTTCGCCCCACAAGCTCAAACTATGATTGGTTGGAAACATCGTTATGGACTGAGAACTCCGATTAATACCGTTGTTCGTGCATTGAACCCTGGTGGTGGACGTTTAGGCTTGCGTGGCAGCTTTCACCCTGGATTCCCACAGCTTCATGCAGAAGTTGAGCATGTGATTGGCAATAAATCCCACTCGGTGATTTCATTTAAAGGCATGAATGGTGAATCAGAATACAACCCCAAGGTAAGCCAAACTGTCTGGATGAGTTCTCCTGAAAAGGTGGAATCTTTCTACTGGGAAGGCACGATGAATGCTGAGCTGCCTCTACCTTCTGAATGTGTACTGGGTACACCGGAAGATGAGATGGAGCTGATGGCGAATAGTGTTGTGGATAGTATGACGGCGATTTTATTCGCAGAAACGCACGATAAGGCTGAAGCTTACTCAAAGGCAGCGCGTTTGTGGGAAGCCTATTGCACTCGTTAGTAGCTACTAGCCAGTCGTTAAGAGCTAGCAAATAACGTATAGCGATTGAAATCGTGAATGAGAAGGTCAGCGAATGCTGGCCTTTTTCGTATATTTACCGTGGTCGGTATTCGCTGTTGAATTAAGTAGGCAATCGTTGTCAAGGTGATTGCCTACTCATAACATGTTATTCAACTGTGTTCTGTGCTGTTGACCGTGCTGCTTAAGCTTGCCGAACAAGACATGCGTTATGACTGCGCTATTTTAGGAATAGGCCGAAGTCGATCTCTTGTTCTCTTCCGTATTTAACCAGTTTCACTTTCAAGTTGTGTTCTGCTGCAAGATCAATAGCTAAGTTAGACATGCGCTTTATCTCATTAAAACAGCTTGAGATTAGGGGCTTTTCTTGGTTGTCGACAGTAGCGATAAGTGTGTTCTCTGTACCTTCGCTGTCTGCATAAACATACGCGTACATGTTGTTGTCGTGTTGCATAAATTACCTAAGTTGAGCTTTTTATTATTAGTGTGATGAAGGTTACAGTATTTATGTATTCAGGCTAGCTTATGGGAGGAATCAAAGGTAAGAGTTTGTAAGCGGTGTTTAAATTTTTGCTTCATAGGCATGCGTGCAAGCCTTTTGTTACCTCGTTTTTTGCTTTGGTAGGTTTTGCCTATCAATAAAATTGTTGAAATCCATTTAGTAAAATCAAGATTTTAGACAACAATTAAGGTAACACGATAGAAAAATCGATAACAAAACGTATTTTAGGGAGAACGCAATGCATTCTATTAAAGTGAAAGATTACATGACGCCGCAGGTTGTGACATTCACTCCTGACATGCCGTTAAGTCTCGCGTTAGACAGAGTAATGCGCAGTCATCATATGGGTGGTCCAGTCATTGATGATAATGAACAAGTGATTGGTTTCCTTTCTGAACAAGATTTACTCGAGAAGTTAGTGAAGGTGAGCTATTTCTGCCAAGACACGCATATTGTAGGTGATTGTATGTACCAAGAAGTTCTCTCGGTATCACCAGAATTATCCATTATTGAATTGGCAGATATGATGCAAGTTGGAAAACCCAAAGCTTATCCAGTACTCGATAACAAAAAGCTAGTGGGAATGATCACTCGAACCGATGTTTTGAGAGCAATCGGCAAGAACTTAGATGAATGCTTTAAACATCAGGTATAGTTTTAAACATCATGTATAGTGGTGTGTTAAGAACGATTATTTTTCTCAATACCCTCAATTGAAAAGGCGCACTAGCGCCTTTTTTCTTTGTAGAGCTTTTCTTGGTGGATCTTTTTTGTAGATCCCTAGTTTGTGGCTGACTAGCTTATAGAGCTTTATTTTGTGGTGTTCCAACTTTTGGAGGTTTCATGTCAAATCAAACTGCGAAGTTTGTAGAAGGTTCAACGATGCGCCACATATTGGTGATGTCGGGGGCTGGCTCTGTTGGTTTGATGGCGTTATTCGTGGTCGATTTACTCGATATGTTGTTCATCAGTATGTTGGGACAAGTCGAATTGGCCGCGGCTGTTGGTTTTGCTGGCACACTGACATTTTTCTCTACCTCCGTTTCGATCGGTACTTCTATTGCTATGGGTGCGTTGGTTTCCAAAGCTATTGGTTCAAAGAATCAAGAACACGCTCGAAACCTCGCCACGAGTATTATGCTGACCGCTTTTGTCATCAGTTTGACGATTACTGCGGTGATGTTCGCCTATATCCCAGAGCTGCTTGCTGCGATTGGTGCAAAGGGGGTTGCCGCAGAGCGCGCGCAAGCTTACCTGCAGATCTTATTGCCAAGCGGGCCATTTCTAGCGCTAGCGATGGCTGCGGGTGCAGGCTTGAGAGCTGCAGGTGATGCCAAACGTTCGATGTGGGCGACCTTGTCGGGCGGCATTGTTAACGCGATTCTCGACCCTTTGTTTATTTTTGGTTTTGGTTGGAACATCGAAGGGGCGGCTATCGCTTCTGTCTTTGCTCGTTTTTCAGTACTCTTTTTCTCGCTTTACCCTTTGATTCGCAGTCACCAGCTGGTGGCTCCCCCTTCTCTTGTACAATGGCGCATTAATATTCGACCAATATTGGCTATTGCGCTGCCTGCTATTATCACCAATACCGCAACGCCTATCGGTAATGCGATTGTAACGACGGGGATTGCACAATACGGAGAGGATTTTGTCGCGGGCTTTGCTGTGATAGGTCGTCTGACGCCGGTTTGTTTTGCGGTTATCTTTGCTTTGTCTGGCGCTGTGGGCCCTATCATTGGGCAAAACTTTGGTGCAGAGCGAATGGACAGAGTAAAAGAAACACTCAACAACTCATTGTTGGTTACAACGGCGTACACCATCACCGTTTGTATTCTCTTATACTTTGTCCAAGACTATGTGATCCAAGGCTTTAGCCTACAAGGTGATGCAGCAATTATTGTTGCCGCATTCTGTACCTATGTGGCGTTAACCTTCACCTTCAACGGCGCACTGTTTGTTGCCAACACGTCTTTTAATAACTTAGGTAAACCGCTTTACTCGACGGCACTGAATCTGGGTAAAGCCACTCTCGGTACATTGCCGTTCGTTTACTTAGGCTCGCAATGGTATGGCGCATTGGGTGTGCTGTATGGGCAAGCCTTGGGCAATGTTTTGTTCGGAATACTCGGTACCCTAGTGCTTCGCTATCATATTGCCGAGCTTATGCAAGGTTCCCAAGTTGATCCTGTAGAAGACGATGTGTCGATAGTCAGCTTGAATACACAACCATTCTGTTCACATGATGCCGTTCTTATTGATGATGTATCGGCGAACAGAGAAGAGTGTAAAGAGCTCAAGTCGCAATAACAGCGACACTCCAATATAGATTAGTTGGTTTGTAAATTTCTTCTTGGTCTTGGACAATTTGTTCTTGACCTTAGAGTAGTCTCCAAGGTTTATACTTTTGTTGTACTTAAGGTTCTGTTGCTCATGAGTGAGCAATAACCTCAAGGCTTTTGAGTATTAAGGAGATACATTATGTGCGCAAAACACGCAGCGTGCCGCTCAACAAAAGTGGACGTTCAACCACAAGCGACTGGAGCAAGTTGCTCTAGCCCTAAAATTTCAAGCATTAC
Source organism: Vibrio sp. 10N.239.312.C11 (assembly GCF_041466065.1). Classification (NCBI taxonomy): domain Bacteria; kingdom Pseudomonadati; phylum Pseudomonadota; class Gammaproteobacteria; order Vibrionales; family Vibrionaceae; genus Vibrio; species Vibrio sp. 10N.239.312.C11. The sequence continues at coordinate 144,763 of NZ_JBFSRZ010000001.1, read as the reverse complement.
CGCAGCAGGTACTTCATCTTCATGTTGCAGCTCTTCTGCTACTGCGTCTTCATCGTCAGGAGATGATTGTTGTGGTTCAGACAGTGGAGAAGAAGACAGTCAGTCCTCTACTCAAACTTTAAATGCCCAATTTTCTAAAAGTTGGTTGGTCTCAGGAATGGACTGCCCAGCTTGTGCTAAAAAAATAGAGAAAGCCGTTAGTAACATTGAAGGTGTTATTCAAGCCAAAGTTCTCTTTGCCACCGAAAAGCTAGTTGTGAAATTCGACAATGAAAGTCTTGCCGACACCATTGAACAGGTCTCTATCAAAACGGGCTTCCCTCTTTCGGAAGTTGGTTCTAAAAAAGAAAAACAGCACCCCGAGACTTTTTGGCAAGCTCATATCCAACCTAATTTAGAAATTATAGCGATTGCAGCCGCAATGCTCTTCGCAGCACTGTTGAAAAGTATTTCTCCTCAACTAAGTGAAGGTTTGTTTACCGTAACCTGTTTGCTTGGTTTGTATCCAGTGGCCAAGAAAGCAGTTCAGTTGGCACGTTCAGGTACGCCGTTTGCAATCGAAACCTTAATGAGTGTTGCCGCGCTCGGTGCTTTATACCTTGGCGAAACCGCTGAAGCTGCGATGGTTCTGTTACTGTTTTTGATTGGTGAGCGTCTAGAGGCATTTGCTTCATCAAGAGCAAGAAGTGGTGTTCAAGCCTTAATGGCATTGGTGCCAGAAAATGCCACCAAGATTATCAACGGCGACCGTGTTGACGTTGCAGTAAGTGAACTTGCTCCTGGTGACGTGATTGAAGTGGCAGCGGGTTCTCGTTTACCTGCTGATGGTCAACTTATTACCGACGCTGCGAGCTTTGATGAAAGTGCGCTAACGGGTGAGTCTGTTCCTGTCGAACATATAGCAGGCAACAGCATCATGGCTGGTGCTGTGGTGGTCGATAAAGTCGTTCGTATCACCATCACGTCAAAACAGGGTGAGAATGCGATCGACCGTATTCTTCACTTGATTGAAGAAGCAGAATCTCGTAAAGCACCGCTTGAACGTTTCCTCGATAAGTTTAGCCGCTGGTACACACCACTAATGATGTTGGTGGCTCTGTTGGTCATCATCACCCCACCATTGCTGTTCGCGCAGCCTTGGGAAACCTGGGTTTACCGAGGTCTAGCTCTATTGTTGATTGCTTGTCCGTGTGCGTTGGTTATCTCAACACCTGCTGCAATTACTTCTGGTTTAGCAGCAGCGGCGAAACGTGGCGCATTAATTAAAGGCGGCGCGGCACTAGAGCAGTTAGGGAAAATTCAAACGATTGCCTTTGATAAGACAGGTACGCTGACTGAAGGCAAGCCTCAGGTTACGGATATTCAACCTCTATCAGGTTGGAAACAAGACGCGATGCTTCGTGTAGTTGGGGCGATTGAAGTTGGTTCGACTCATCCTTTGGCGCAATCGCTTGTCGCTAAAGTTAAAGAGCTGAATGTTGAGATCCCTGAGTCACACAACAAGAAAGCGCTCATTGGTAGCGGTGTTGAAGGCGATGTCGATGGTGTTAAGTATCAGGTTTTATCACCGTCTAAAGTCACGTTTGCTCTTGGACCCGATGTGGTTTCTCAGGTAGAAGCATTGGAAGGCGAGGGCAAGACGGTTGTGGTTGCTCTTGAGCTTAAAGATCTAGAAGAGTCAACAGAACAAGCTACGACTGTGATTGGTTTGATTGCTTGGCAAGATACGTTACGTAGTGACGCTAAGCTTGCGATTGAACGACTTAATGACTTGGGTATTCAATCTATCATGCTCACAGGGGACAACCCACGAAGCGCAGCAGCGATCAGCAGCAAAATTGGTATGCAATATAAAGCGAGCCTGCTTCCAAGTGACAAGGTGTCTTATGTTGAAGAGTTATCTCAACAGTCACACGTTGCTATGGTCGGTGATGGCATCAACGATGCGCCAGCAATGAAAACGGCGAATGTCGGTATTGCTATGGGTGGTGGTACTGATGTTGCGCTTGAAACGGCAGATTCAGCACTGACTCACAACCGTTTAACTGAGCTGCCCGCGATGATTGAATTGTCGCAAGCGACCATGAATAACATTCGTCAAAACGTAGCACTAGCGCTCGGTTTGAAAGGTGTGTTCTTGGTGACCAGTTTGCTTGGTATTACCGGGCTTTGGGTTGCCGTTCTTGCAGATAGTGGCGCGACAGCACTGGTGACACTCAACGCACTGCGCCTGCTTCGATTCAAGTCTAAAGCGGATTAAGTTCAGCTCTCAGACATAGACGCTCTTAATTTTAAAAGCGTCTTATATAAGAAGCATCTCGCATAAAAGCGCCTTTAGCGGTCATACGTTAAAGGCGCTTTTTGTCTCATTAGTATGCAACGCAGCCGTTCTGATTGCTTATTTTTGTGATGCCAATCGGTTTTTCGTGAAACCTGAAGTGTTGTTGCGATCATTGGTGTGATGTTCGTCACTTCATTTCATTATGAGCTTGGTTAGAGTGTGTTCGTACCCCACGAATTTACTATGAGCTTAAATAAGGGTAAAAAGCCCAATAAGCCAAAAGGAGCGAACTATGTCTCAAGCTGTTTTCCACTTAGGTGTTACTGAAGCAGATCTTAACGGTGCTACTCTTGCGATCATTCCTGGTGATCCTGCTCGTGTGCAAAAAATTGCAGAAGAGATGGAGAATCCCGTATTTCTTGCGAGTCACCGTGAATACACGCTTTATCGCGCAGAGCTAGACGGTAAGCCAGTTGTTGTATGTTCAACAGGTATCGGCGGCCCATCTACTTCTATCGCAGTTGAAGAGCTTGCTCAGCTTGGCGTTCGTACTTTCCTACGTGTTGGGACGACTGGTGCGATCCAACCTCACGTAAACGTGGGTGACATGATTGTTTCTACGGGTTCTGTTCGTCTAGACGGCGCTAGCCTACACTTCGCTCCTATGGAGTTTCCAGCAGTTGCTGACTTCGAAGTTGCTACAGCAATGAAAGCAGCAGTTGAAGAATCAGGCGCAGCAGTTCACATGGGCGTAACCGCTTCAAGTGATACTTTCTACCCAGGTCAAGAGCGTTACGACACGTTTTCTGGTCGCGTGGTTAAGCGTTTCCAAGGTTCTATGCAAGAATGGCAAGACATGGGTGTTCTTAACTTCGAAATGGAATCTGCAACGCTACTAACAATGTGTGCAAGTTCTGGTTTGAAAGCAGGTTGTGTTGCTGGTGTGATCATCAACCGTACTCAAAAAGAGATACCTGATCACGAGACACTAAAAGTAACGGAAGCGCGCTCAATCAAAGTGGTTGTAGAAGCTGCTCGTAAAATGCTTTGAGTCGTAACAGTACTTTTAGTTTTCAAGTGCTTTAAGTCTTAAAACGACTTCAAATTTTGAAAATGGCCACATCGAATGATGTGGCCATTTTTTTGGGTGTTTACAAGTCCTTTGAGCTTTTTACCTTGCGAGCTTTAGACTTTGTAAACGTAGACCTTGTGAGCTCTAAACCTTGTGAACATCTAGATGCTGTAAAGTTTAGACCTTGTCAATACGGGCGGGGTAGTGGATATAAGTCATTTACTACGATTGGCATAATCGTTACGGGTACAAAAAAGGCGAGTGACTTAAGCGGTCATTCGCCTTTTTGTTTTTTGAGAATTCGATATGTTCGAGTTTCTTAAATTAGCACTCCAAATCTTCATCACCACCGGCAGCGGTAAACCATGCCGCGAGATGTGTTTTAAGATCTTTTAATTCGTCAGGGCCAATCAATGCTAGGCCAAGATCTTCTGCTCGTGTGATGTCATTATGACGAAGAGGGCGGAAGCTCACCAACATTGCACGGGCCTGTAGGCCACCTAGCAGGTCTCTGAGCGATTCCAGCTTGTACAAGGTATCATCGCCATCATCTCGCATACCTTTGGTCTTACACTCGATGATGTGCAGCTTATTGTTCACTACAGAAGCAACATCAAGCTCATTACGAACTTCGCGCTCACCGAGCTGACGATAAACCTGAACATTCAAAGAGCGATCTTGAATGGTCGGCATGTCATCTTGGATCTGCTTAACGGTGCTATGAACCAATGTTTCAAGCCATTCGCCGTTTGAGAAGCGTCGCGCGTCTTCATTGGCAAACGTCAAAATACCATTGTCATAAGTGGCAATCTTAGCTTCAACCAAATCGCTCAACAGCATGTTCAGCTCGCGATAACCTTGTTGCTTCTCAGACAAGCCCACATCAAGTCTTTGTTCTTTACGGCAGGTCGTTGCAAGGTAGTTCAATGTAGCAAGGCCTGGGCCTAATTCTAATGCGTTACTTGCCCAACGCTCACCCAGTTCATACAGTTTTTGGTCAAGTTGCGGAGACAGTTGTACATCGCTGAATTCACCACGAGCACCGAATACCGTTAAGTAGTCATCGATAGTGATGCGGTCTTGAACTTGTGCGTCTTCTTTACCATTCGGGTAAAGCCAGCACAGTTTGTCACTGTTTGGTTCAACAACAAAGATTGGCCAGTGGTAAGTACGAAATACTTCGTAGACAGACAGTAGGCGGTGACGAAGGCCACAACTTGCGTTGAGCTTCACTTCTTGTCCCCGAGCTTTTAAGTCTTCAGCAAGGTTTTGGATCGATTCTTTAATTGCAGAGGTGTTTACGATAGTTGGAATCTCGAAAAATTCACTCGTAATATCACGCTTCTGCAAAACGCTGTCTAAGCGTTGATAGATACTGATTTGATTTTTGTCACCGATGAACACGATGTGAGTGCTGATCGTTCGGTTGTCGAGTAGTGGGGTGATCAACCGAATGGGGTCTTGATCGATAATGCCAACATGAACAGCCATATAAATTCCTTAATAGCGGCTCGCTCATAAAGGTGAAAGAAAAACGGGAAGCAGCAAGCCTTTACAATCATATAATGACAAAGCTCATAAAAAACAAGGGCAACCCTTGATAAAAGTTGCCCTTGTTCAATTAGTTATCACTATTGGGTGAGATATCCCAACATTTCAGGTGAATATCTATTGGTTCTTCGTTTACTTATAGCTTGAATTGATGAACTAAATCGCCTTGCTGGTTTGCCAGAATTGTTAGGTTTTGGCTTGCCTCTGCAATTGATGACATCGCTTGATAACTCTTATCAGCAATCTGGTTGATGTCTTCAATGTTACGCGCGATATCACCCGAAGTTTCACTCTGCTCAGCCGCGGCTTGAGAAATGTGCGTACTCATTCGACTGATTTCTAGAATCAATGCCTGAATTTCTTCCATAGCACTATTAGCACTTGAAGCTTGTTCAACCGACATATCCATATCGCTCATGCAGCTTTCAATCACATTGCTTGCTGTTTTAGAACTTGATTGTAGGTTACTGATCATGGTCTCAATTTCAGACGTCGATTGAGTTGTCTTTTGTGCCAGTACTCGGACTTCATCTGCAACTACAGCAAATCCACGGCCTTGTTCACCTGCGCGCGCGGCTTCGATTGCTGCGTTGAGTGCAAGTAGGTTGGTTTGATCTGCAATACCACGAATAACATCGAGGATAGAGCCAATCTGGCTACTCATTTGTTGTAGCTCGCCTACAGCACCCACGGATTCAGTCAGGCGCACCTCAAGCTGATTAATGGTACTGATGTTGGTGTTCATGACCTGACGACCTGATTCAGAAGCCGATTCTACTTGTTGAACCATAGTTAATGAGCTTTGTGCACTGTTTGCTACTTCTTGTACAGAGTGAGACATTTGTGTCATTGCCGTTGCGACAGTTGCTGTTTGTTCACGCTGGCTGTTCAATTGAGCCTGTGTCTCAGAAGAGGTTTTTTGGTTTACGCTTGCAGTATTGGTTAGGTCATCTGAAGCGTCATTCAGTTTCACCAGAATATTGTGCAGGTTGTCGGCTAAGGTATTGATGTGACGGCTTACTCGGCTGAATTCGTTGTCGTATCGAATATCGATACGCTGAGTCATATCTCCTTCGGTCAGGCCTTCTAATGTACCGAGGATGCGCGTTAGTGGTTCTCTTACACTATGTGCAATGTGGTAACCAATTGCTGCAGCGAATACGGTGACAACAATGCCAATTGCAATCGCTTTGAATAGACCGTTGTCGTAGATGCTGCTCGCATCTGCTAATGATGAGTTGAGTTGCTCTTCCGCTGTGACGTTGAAAGAATCCAGTACCGCCATTGCTTGGTCGACCTCAACGGCTAGATTAGCAATGTTGATGTACAAGGCTTCTTTCGCTTTCAGATAATTATTATGCTTATCTAAAACACCGCCTTTTTGTCCCACGTCTTTGGTGAAGTTTTTAACCGATTCATCGAAAACATTTTTTATCGCAGGCAATTGTGTCGCTAAGCCACGGTACGCGTAGTTTAGGTGGGTAACGGCCTTTTTGTTTTGGTTAACGGCTTTTTGTACGAAGGCAACATCAGAACTTGCTAGTGCATCAGAGGTAATCACCTCGGCGTCTTGTAGTTTAATAAAGTAGCTCTTTGCCATCACTTTTACAGAGATGCTTTTTTGGTCGGCAACGTACTCTTTCATGCCAACGGTCAATTCTGAATGTAAGCGTTGGAAATCACGTGATGCTTTTTGTACTTGCTCTTGCGCCTCAAACATAGCGATATAATTGTTCATCGCTTCATCTGCTTCGGTGAAGTAACGTTCTTCCATCGCTCTTAATTGCGTGATGCGCTCAGTGAGCGAGGTATTGTCTTGGCTTGCTGTTTCTAGGCTACCTAGAACTTCAGAAAAAGCGTTTTGTGATGCAGCAAACTCTGTACGCATTGCAGACATACGCTCAGAATTTTGTGTGGTTAAGAAGTCTTTAAATGACTTGTCAGCGGAAAGTAATTGGACACTTGTTTGGTTTGAAAGCGCAACCAGCGGCAATGATACTTTTGAGACGCTCTCAAAATTGCTATGTATCTGATTCATGCTGCTCATCATGATGGTTATCGTGACTGCGAACATGATGATGATCAGTGCGAAACCAGCGTACATACGCTTGATCACAGATCCCTTCATGACTTTCTCCCTAAATAAATGTGGACCTAATACCAGGTCAAAACGAAACTAACAAAATTATCAGGATTCTATTGAGCTCGGCTTACGCATTTTATGACGCACACGTCAAAAATAGCCCTTTGTCCTAGCCAATATGCCGTTCTTGAGAGATAAGGCGTGTTTTTTTTGATTTGAACGGTGTTTTTTATTATGCTTTAAAGCAGGTTTATTGTGGTTTGATGCGGCATAGCGCATACTCAAAGCATTAAAAAATAAATGTTTTATCGGAGAGACACATGGCTGAAGAAACCATTTTTAGTAAGATCATCAATAAAGAAATCCCAGCAGATCTACTATACCAAGACGATTTAGTAACCGCATTTCGCGATATTAACCCTCGTGCTCCTAGTCATATTCTAATTATTCCTAACAAGCTGATTCCAACAACGAATGATGTTGAAACGGAAGATGAAGCAATGATGGGACGTATGTTTACTGTTGCTCGTAAGTTAGCAAAAGAAGAAGGCATTGCAGAAGATGGCTATCGTCTTATTGTGAACTGCAATTCTCACGGTGGCCAAGAGGTTTACCATATTCACATGCATTTGGTTGGTGGCCGCCCGCTTGGTCCGCTTTTAATGAGTTAATTAAAAGGCTAATAAGCTAACGAAACAGTTAATGGTCTCGTTAATACAAGTTAATGGTTAATTAACATAAACAGCGAGTTGGAAAATTTGTTGTTTGTATGCCAACTTTTAGTTTTATCTGTTGTCTGAATATCGGCATCGATTAGGTTGAGCCTAAAAAGCAAGGTATCCACTTGCTTAAGATCCTTTTAACAAAGTTGGCATTTTAAACATGCACGGAGACGATAAGTGAAGCACCAGTTTAGATTCGCTTCCATTGCCCTGTTATCGGCGTTGACAGCGGGTTGTGCGAATATGTCGGCAGGGAGCCTGTTCAGTCATTACAGCGCGCAAAACAAAGAAATTTACCAAGCAGTCAAGTCTGGGGATTATTCAACGGCTCAACAAGAGTTACCAGATTACGTAGCAGGTGACATTCTTGATAACTTTGAAAAAGGTAGAATTAATCTACTTGATCAAAAATATCCTGAGAGTAAGTCGTCGCTCGAACTGGCCGATCAGGCAGTAAAAGATCAGCAAAGTAAAGCGGTGATCTCTGTATCAGACAGTGCAACCAGTGTCGGCGCGTTGGCTGTGAATGACAATATTACCGAGTATGTGCCAGCCGATTATGAGTTGGGCTTTCTGCATTTATATCTTGGTTTAAATTATTTAAAGAAAAACGACTTAGAAGGTGCGGTGATCGAAATGCGTCGCGCTAACCAAGTTCAGGAGCAAGCCAAGAAACAACGTGAAGCTGAGTTAGAAAGTGCTGCAAGCGATGCAAAATCTCAAGGGTTGTCTGCCAACGTGGGTAGTATTCTTGCGAATTATCCTGATGCGGGTAAAAAGCTGCAATCTGTGCAAAATGCGTATTTGATGTTTTTGTCTGGCCTGCTTTACGAAGCATCTAACGATCTGAACAGCGCTTATGTGGACTATCGACGTGCTTTGGCCATCATGCCTGAGAACCAAGAAATCATCGATAGAACCATGGCAACAGCTGCTCGCTTAGGCATGCGACAAGATTTAGCTACACTGAAAAAGCGCTACAAGCAGTCATCTAAGTTAGGGGCAAGCGAAGGGCGAGTAATTGTGCTTCAAGAACAAAGTGCAGTTCAAGCGATGGACAGTTGGCGATTAGATTTACCTATTTATGACAGTCGCGATCAGGGCGCAATATACTCTCTGGCGCTGCCATATTACCCGCGCCAAAACGTAGAACGTTTTTCTGCGCTACGAATCAGCGGGCAACCGTTGTCTGAGCATTTGATTACGGATGTGAATGCGATGGCGCAGAATGATTTATCTGAACGTATGACGAGCATTGTTATTCGCCAAGCGTTACGTGTGGTCGCGAAAGACCGCATCCGTAAAGAAGCCACTCAAGGTAACGATGTCGGTAACATTTTGTTCAATGTCTGGAATGCATTCACGGAACAACCAGACACTCGAAGCTGGCAATCTTTACCTGCGGAAATAAAGACCAGCACGTTTGTAGCAAACAGTGGTCAATATACGTTAGAAGCGGGCACTAAAACGTATGACTTTGATATTCGAGAAGGGCAGACCACTTTGGTGTGGATTTCTCGACAAGGAAACAATGCAACAATGTGGCATAAACAGCTAGGGAGGCTGTAATGAAAAAGTGGTTAGTGAGCTTAGCAGCGGTTATGGCTCTGGCTGGTTGTGCTGATAATACAGCTGGCGTAAGGGTAGATAGTCAAACTCAGAACGTTTTCTTTGGTGATAAGGTATTGGGTAGCCGCTTACAGGTTGAAGATATCCGAACTGACCTCGTCGACGGTCATACGCGAGGAATCGTGCGTTTAAACAGTAACTATAAAGGCGATCAACATATCCTTTATCGCTTTTACTGGTACGACGATGCTGGTCTTGAGGTCAACCTAAAGCAAGGCCCTTGGAAGCAAGCGATTGTTCGTGGCTTTGAAAGTATTTCGTTGTCGGAAGTGTCGGTAAATCCGAAAGCGACTCAGTTCAGAGTTCAGTTCAGAGAGCAGTAAACTTTCGTTTGGAACCGCTCATATTTAGAGTGGTTCCAAGCTTTATAGCAAAGACGAGATAGAACGGGTCTAAGGATTCGAAAATACAAAAATTTAAGAGAGTGGGTAACCCCACTTAGTGATTAGTTAAGGAAACAAAATGAAAAAGAGTGTCATTGCGCTACTAGGTTTAGCGGTTATTTTAGGCGGTTGTTCAAACAAGGTAAGCTACGGTGATGCACAATCAGTAGAAACCACGACAATCGATTTCGGTTCAACTGACCTTCAAACGATTGCGGGCGAAATGGTCGATAGCATGATGGCGTCTGGTTCTGTGTCTTATATTACTCGTGAGCAACGTCCAATCGTGTTCGTAGAGCGAATCAAGAACAAAACAAGTGAGCACATCGATACTGAGTCAATCACTGATACCATCAGTACTAAAATGCTGAACTCTGGTAAGTTCCGTTTCGTTGATATGGACCGTGTAGAGTCTGTTCGTGAACAGTTGAATTTCCAAAATAACGATGAGCTTGTAAATCAAAGCTCAGCAATCCAATTTGGTAAAATGGTTGGTGCTCAGTACATGTTGTACGGCAACCTATCAAGCATCGTTAAGAAAGCGGGCAGCGACGAAGACGTATACTACAAAATGACCATGCGCCTAATGGATCTTGAGTCAGGCTTGATTGAATGGGCTGACGAAACTGAAATCCGTAAGCAACAATCTAAGAGCTTGCTGGGCTTTTAATTCAGTTTACTTGGCTTCTAATTAGCTTACTGAGTTTTTAATTTAGCTTATTGAGCTTCTTAAATGGCTTAGTGTGCTATTAACCTGGCTTAGTCATGCCTCAACGCAGTACATGTTATTTGCTGTGATTGGTATTAATGAAGAGGCACTGGCTTTTGGTCAGTGCCTTTTTTGTAGGGAAATTAAGACGTTTATAGGGCAGTTAAGACGTTTATAGGGAGTAAATATGGCGATTTTTTCTTGGTCTGAAGCAAAGCTTCTTGATACCAGTTTGAGTTCTCTTGATGGCTACTTTTCTGAGCCTCCAATCAGAGCACAGACACTGACAGGTGGGTTGACTAATCGATGTTGGAAATTGGTTTTAGCCGATGGCACCGCGTATGTTTGGCGTCCAATTACCCCCATCACCAAAGCGTTCTTCATCTCTCGCCATGAAGAGTATCAAGTACTGTCTGCTATTGAGCGTCTAGATATCGGACCAAGTCCGATAGTGGTCAATGAGCAAGGCTTACTGGTTGAATGGATCGCGGGTGAGACGTTGTACGAAGGACTCGAGCAGGATGATTTACTGAAGACGCTGATCTCAGTGCATTTGGTTAATACTGCGCGACTGCCGCTCCAACCGTTCAGCTATACGGCTCGAGTTGACCACTACTGGCTTCAGCTTGATGCGGTTCATAAGACTGAAACCTGCACCAAGATTTATCAAGAGTGGCGCGTGGCTCCAAGTATCCCAAGTGTAGGCCTGTCTTTGTGTCATTTTGATCTCGGTGGCTATAACCTTGTGAAGAATCAAGATGGGATTAAGATCATTGACTGGGAATACGCAGCGCTAGCAGACCCAAGGCTTGATCTTACGCTGACTATTGCTGTTGCCCGATTACCAGTTACAGAAGCTGTTAATAAGTACTGTCAGCTAAGAGGTATCCATGATCCCCAATCTTGGCTTGACGGAGTAGAAGCCTGGTTACCAAGAAGCCAAATGATGGCAATGCTGTGGTATTTACTTGCTCATCAGCTATGGGGCGATGACAGTTATCAGCGTGAAGCAGAGGCTCTTAGTCACACTTTATGTAGCTATGATCACGTTTAGGAAGTGAAAAATATAATTTCAGAGGTCTTCCCTTTAAAACCTTGTTTTTCGTGTTAGATTGATCAAAACGTACCAATATTCAATGGGGGAGGTACAATGATTATCTATCTACACGGCTTCGACTCAACAAGCCCGGGCAATCACGAAAAAATACTGCAGTTGCAATTCATTGATGATGACGTTCGTTTCATCAACTACAGTACTTTGCATCCAAAACACGATATGCAGCATTTGCTAAAAGAAGTGCATAAAGTGATAGAGCAATCCGATGATCCACATCCAATCATTTGTGGTGTAGGTTTGGGTGGTTTTTGGTCTGAGCGTATTGGTTTCTTATGTGGGATTAAGCAGGTGGTGTTCAACCCTAATCTGCACCCTGAGAACAACATGGTAGGTCGAATTGATCGCCCAGAAGAGTACGAAGACATCGCGACTAAGTGTGTCGCTCAGTATCGTATGAAGAACAAAGGACGCTGTTTAGTGGTGCTTTCTCGTGAAGATGAAATTCACGACAATACGAAAACAGCTTCTGCTCTAGAAGATTACTACGAAGTTGTCTGGGACGAAAAAGAGAGTCATAAGTTCAAAAAGATCTCTCAACACTTACAGGCAATGAAGGCGTTTAAAAACGCTTAAGGATTACCGTCATTTTATAAAACAGCACTCAATTGAGTGCTGTTTTTTTATCCAAATTAGCAAGCGATGCCCGAAGGGTTCGAGCTGAGCACCCCGCAAAAAGCGTTTTACTCTTTGTTGAGGGAGATTTGCTTAGAATGACCAGGCTACTTCCCCCTTGCCGCGATTAAAACGCTTTTATATCGAACGAAATTTGACCGTGAAAAGGTCAATGTGCCCTAGTCATATAGATTTTATCGATGAGTTTGCGCAAACGTTAACTAATCAGTCACGAATCCTCATTGTGGGTAAGGATTTTTGTTGCGGTCATCTTTTTGCTATATATAATGTTCTAAAGCAAAATATTTTGATAAATGTCAAAAAAAATTGAGAGCGAGTGATAAAACTTGCCCATAATTTGTGCTCTGCCTCTCAGGTAGACACCTTTTTCATCCTCGTGAGCAAAGTGACAAACCAATGTTTGTTGCTTGTAATCCCTCTAACTACTCAGTGAGCTGTTGTTACTTATTATCACAGTCATCAAATGAGCCGCAGCCTTTGGAATTGAGGCCGAGTAGATACATAGAATTTATCGGTTGGAGTAATCGAGCCGAACCCCATTTATTCATTTTGTAGAGGATTGTCATTGTGACAAAAATTATCGTAGTAGGCGGCGGTGCTGGTGGTTTAGAACTAGCAACTAAGCTAGGCCGCACTTTAGGTCGTAAGAAACGTGCCCAGATTACTCTGGTAGACCGTAAAGCAAGCCACCTATGGAAACCATTGCTTCATGAAGTAGCCACTGGCTCATTGGATGAAGGTGTTGACGCGCTAAGCTACCGCGCACACGCGAAAAACCATTGCTTTGATTTCCAAATGGGCAGCCTGAACGATATCGATCGTGAACGTAAAGTGATTGCGTTGAGCGAGTTGACTGATGAGCACGGTGAGTTACTGATGCCAAGCCGCGAACTTGAATACGACATTCTTGTGATGGCGTTAGGTTCAACGTCAAACGACTTCAATACCCCAGGTGTTCGTGACAACTGTATTTTCCTTGATAGCCCAGAGCAAGCACACCGTTTCCGTACAGAAATGAACAACCAGTTCTTAAAGCTGCACGCTAAGAATGGTCAAGGTACGGTAGACATTGCGATTGTTGGTGCGGGTGCTACTGGTGTTGAACTGTCTGCTGAGCTTCACAACGCTGTGAAAGAGCTTCGTACATACGGTTTTGGCGACCTAGATTCAAGCAAGCTGAACGTTAACCTTGTTGAAGCGGGTGAGCGTATTCTTCCAGCTCTACCTCCTCGTATTTCCAGCGCAGCACATTCTGAGCTAACTAAGCTTGGCGTCAACGTGCGTACAACGACAATGGTTACACAAGCTGACGCTGACGGTCTAACGACCAAAGATGGTGAGAAGATCCCAGCACAGATCATGGTATGGGCTGCTGGTATTAAAGCGCCAGATTTCATGAAAGATATCGGTGGTCTTGAGACGAACCGTATCAACCAGTTGGTTGTCAAAAACACGCTGCAAACTACGCTTGATGACAACATCTTTGCTATCGGTGATTTGGCGCAATGTACACAAGCGGATGGTTCGTTTGTTCCACCACGTGCGCAAGCTGCTCACCAAATGGCAAGCTGCGCATTTAGCAACATCATTGCTAAGCTGAACGGTCGTGACCTGAAAGACTACATCTACAAAGATAAAGGCTCACTGGTTTCACTAAGCCGTTTTTCTACAGTAGGTAGCTTGATGGGTAACCTGACTAAAGGTTCGATGATGGTTGAGGGACGTATTGCTCGTGTGGTTTACATCTCTTTGTACCGAATGCACCAGATGGCACTTCACGGCTTAATCAAAACATCACTGATGATGTTGGTGGGTCGTATTAACCGTGTCCTTCGTCCAAACCTAAAGCTTCACTAATCAGGTAAGCCTTCTAAGGTCATTACGCTGATAATAAAAAAGAGCTCTTCGGAGCTCTTTTTCGATCGTGTCGAGTACGTGTTATTTCGGATTGTTACTCTATTAAGCGATTAAGATAATGGAGGTAACACAGAATAAACCACGCCATCTTTCGGTTTACCGTTAAAGATAAAGCGATTCTTTGCAATGGCTTCACGTTCAGCGCCACATTTCTCGATCAGCTTTTGGCTGGGTAGGTTCTCTGTATCGCAGACAATCTCCAAACGCGTCAACTTGAGCATTGCGAAGCAAAATTCAAATAGGGCAAGCATTGCTTCTTTCGCTATCCCTTTTCTCTGAAATTGATCACCCACCCAATAACCTAAACTTGCATATTAAAGGTGTGGTAAAGCTCATTTATGGCCACCATGCCGACTAACTTTTCGCTTTTTCGTTCGAAGATACCAAAGCCAAACGCATCGGCTTTAACCCAGTTTAAGCGAGTCGCAAGAATGAATCTCTCGGCCTCGACGGTCGAAAACTCGTCGTGGCACCAGTCGAGCCATGGCAATAAACTCGGGGAGGATTTAACCAGCTGCGAAAACTCTTGAGCGTCTGAGGCTTCAATGATTTTTAGGTTGAGGTGTTGAGTATTTATCTGAAAGTCAGGGCTCATAAGAAATACCGAATTACATGTAAGTACTGAACAAAGGATTCAGTGCAGAATAAAGATAGATAGCACTTAATAAAACGCCCTCACTAGGAGGGCGGATTGAATTATTTATATAATTATAGCCGAATCGGCAAGTAACTTACTGCGCTACACGTCGAACTTGAATCACCATGCCTAGAAGCGGGTGATCAAGGTAGTGAGTCTCAGTACTGCGCATACGACGTTTTTGGTCCATGCGGTAGCTCTTAAGGAACTCTTCCACTTCAACCGTCGGAGAGATTTCAGTGAGGTTGCCCACTTGAACATTGCTTTCGGCGCCACTTACTGGTGAATCTAGCTCGATTTGTTGCTCTTGAAGAGTCACTTCACGAACGCTCGGCGCTTTTAAATCCAATGTTGTTTCAGCGTAGAGGTAATGCTGAACGTAGATTTGCAGCTTGCCGTCTAACTCGTAAAGCGGCTTATCGATAGTCTCTTCTTGAAAACCATCAGTATTTACTGCTGTTACTACACCTTTCTCAGAACCGTCGGCATTAAACTGTTTGGAGAAGTCTTTACCGGCTTGAACATGGAAAACCGGTGCCGAGCTTTTGCCTTGGTCGCCTTGACGCCAAGCGGTATGCATCAGAACTTCAAAGCCTGCGTGTTTGCGTAGCTTGTCTTTCTGAGGTGTTAACTTGTATTCCGAGTAAGGCAGCATCTGCACGCCTTTCTTCGCTCGGTATTGGGTATCTTGAAATGAACCTACGCGCTCAAGTGAAATCTGAGGCTGTGTGTTTGGCCAAGATTCATTCACTTTTTCTGCATCAACAGCACGCTTAAAAATGATCACTTCTATATCAAATTGTCTCTGCGCCAAACTTGGCAGTGAGACGAACAATAGTAGCAGTGGGATCAGTCTTTTCATTTTTACTCCGTCTTCCAGCCGAACTACCGGCTGGATAATTTATATGTGCAAGTGGATTGGGTCTTATGCCGAAGGAAGCAAGTTCTGTCTGAATTCGCCCAATAAATCACTAACAAATTGAATTCGTTTCCGTCTGTCGACCAATGGTATCGTAAACTTGAACTTTGTTGGTCCTTCCATTGAAAACTTTTGCGGTTGAGATTGCAACAGTTTAACAAGGTAGGTCGGGTTTATGTCAGCATCCGGGTAGAATTCTAAGAATCCACCTTTATCATGAGCCTCAATTTTCTTCGCTTTGATAGACGCCGCGGCTAATTTTAGCTCTGAAACTGACAACAAGTTCTTGGTAGCATCCGGCAGAAGGCCGAAGCGATCAATCAGCTCGACTTTCAACTCTGCCAATTCGTCGGTGTCACTCACACTCGCAATACGCTTATAAGTAGACAAACGTGTATTGATGTCTGGGATGTAGTCATCAGGCAATAGCGCAGGCAGGCGCATCTCAATTTCAGTTTGTTCACGCAGTAGGTCATCAAGCGATGGCTCTCGCCCCTCTTTCAATGCTTCAACTGCTTGTTCAAGCATCTCCATGTACAAGGTGAAACCAACCGATTGGATTTGACCACTCTGTTCATCACCTAACAGCTCACCCGCGCCACGAATCTCTAAGTCATGGGTTGCTAGTGTAAAGCCTGCACCTAAGTCTTCAAGTGAAGCTATGGCATCTAATCGCTTAACCGCATCTTTGGTCATTGCTTTCGGAGGAGGTGTTAGCAGATAGGCATAGGCTTGGTGGTGAGATCGACCCACACGCCCACGCAATTGGTGCAACTGTGCTAAACCAAGGTTATCGGCTCTGTCCATTAAGATGGTATTGGCTGTTGGTACGTCGATACCGGTTTCGATGATGGTTGTACACACTAGCAAGTTAAAACGCTGGTGGTAGAAGTCATTCATGATGCGTTCTAGTTCGCGCTCTCGCATCTGGCCATGAGCCACGGTGACACGCGCTTCTGGAATCAGTTTCTGTAGTGACTCAGCCGTCTTTTCAATCGTGTCGACTTGGTTGTGTAAGAAGTAAACTTGACCACCACGCATGATTTCACGAAGTACCGCTTCTCTGACGATCGCGTCATCACTCTCACGGACAAAGGTCTTTATTGCTAAGCGTCGTGCTGGTGGTGTTGCGATGATTGACAAGTCACGCATGCCGCTCATTGCCATGTTCAATGTACGTGGAATTGGCGTCGCGGTGAGCGTTAGGATATCGACATCCGCACGCATTGCTTTCACTTTTTCTTTCTGACGCACACCAAAGCGGTGCTCTTCATCGACAACCAACAGGCCAAGGTCTTTAAACTGAAGGTCACTTGAAAGTAACTTGTGAGTACCCACTAAGATGTCGACCTTACCGTCGGCGACATCTTGCATGATCGATTTCTGTTCTTTGGCTGATTTGAATCGAGACAGAACCTCAACACGAATCGGCAAGTTGGCGAAACGGTCGCGGAAGTTTTCAAAGTGTTGCTGAGCAAGTAACGTTGTCGGTACTAACACGGCCACTTGTTTGCTGTTATCGGTACACACGAACGCGGCACGCATTGCGACTTCTGTTTTACCAAAACCAACATCACCACACACTAAGCGGTCCATGGCTTTTGCTTGGCACATATCAGACATTACCGCATTAATTGCCATCGCTTGGTCATCGGTTTCTTCAAACGGGAAGCCAGATTTGAAGGTTGCGTACTGACCACGATCGAGCACAAATTTGTAACCCGGCTTAAGCTCACGCTTGGCGTAAACATCGAGCAGTTCGGCTGCGACGTCACGGACTTTCTCTGCGGCGCGCTTACGAGCTTTCTGCCATGCTTCACCGCCAAGTTTATGTAGCGGTGCAGAATCTTCAGCACCACCAGAGTAGCGGCCAATTAAGTTCAGAGATGCAACTGGTACGTAGAGCTTGGCATCGTTTTGATACTCAAGTGTTACGTATTCGGTTTTCATACCACCCGCTTCTAGGGTCTGCAGGCCTATGTAGCGACCAATACCGTGGTCAATGTGAACAACCGGTTGGCCCGGTTTAAGTTCCGCTAAGTGACGGATTACGGTGTCGCTGTTTACGCTTTTTTTGTCTTTTTTACGACGCTGAATAACGCGATCACCCAATAGATCACTTTCACAGATAAGGGCGATGTTTTGCTCTTCGTGGATAAAGCCATGCTCAGCAGAACCTAGGATCAGGGTGAACTTATCTTTACCTTTAATTGCCGCGTCGAGGTTTTCAACTTCGCTTGGACGAACTTTGATGCCTCGAAGCAATTCACTTAGAGCTTCACGGCGGCCTTCAGACTCAACCGAAAAGACCACTTTTCCGTCGAAGGCTTCAGTGAACTTTCTTAAGTTAGACAACGGTTCTTTATTCTGATGTTGAACGCTGAGATCTGGTAGAGACGTAACTGGAAGGTTGGTACGCCCAGCTTTTTCTTCAATTGAATCTAAGCTCAGATTGACCTGTGGCTTTTGTTTGAAGTGTGCGAACAGTTCGTCTTTCTTTAACCACAGTTGTTCAGGTGTGAGCAGCGGTCGTAATGGATCAACACCGCGTTGTTCGTATCGATGAGAAACGTCGGTTAGGAACGAATCTACTGCGGTCTCGACATCACCTAGAACGAGGATTTGCGCTTCATCTGCAACATAATCAAACAAGGTTTCGGTGTGCTCGAAGAACAGCGGTTGCCAATACTCAATACCAGCAGGCCACGTGCCTTTAGAAACCTGCATATAAACCGATTCTGGTTCACGGCGCGCATCAAACTGTTGGCGCCAACGAATACGGAAATCTTCAATCGCTGTTTCCGAGGTTGGGAATTCGTGAGCAGGCAGCAGTCGAATCTCAGAGATGTCTTCGATAGAGCGCTGGTTTTCAGGATCGAAAGTACGGATCGTGTCGATCTCGTCATCGAAGAAGTCGATACGATACGGGTCTTTGCTGCCCATTGGGAACAGGTCGAGAATAGAACCACGGCTAGCGTATTCACCCGGGCCAAACACTTGGTCAACATAGCGATAGCCCGACTTTTCGAGTTGCAGACGTAATTTCTCTAGTGAATAGAGATCGCCTGTTTTCACCATTAACGTGTGTTGTAGTAAGAAGTCGCGCGGTGACTGGCGTTGCAATAACGTGCTGATCGGAACGATCGTGATGCCATCTTTTAGCGTTGGCAGTGCGTAAAGGCGTGCTATACGATCTGAGATGATCTCTTGGTGCGGCGAGAAGCTATCGTATGGCAGCGTCTCCCAGTCAGGAAACAACGCAACTTCATGTGCCGTAAACTGTTCAATTTCAGATTGAAGCTTGAGTGCGATCTGAGGATCAGGCACTGCAAGTAAAGTATGGCTGTTATGCTGCTCCGCTAGTTTAGCGATAGTAAGCGCGAGAGATGAACCAACTAGGTTACCGATGTGCTTTTTGTCACCGGCACCTTTGAGCTTAGGTAGTGTGAAAATGGATTGTTTTGTCATGTCTATTTACTTGTTATCTCGTTCTAGAGAGCGTTGACGTAAGAGCTTTTGTTGTTGATGGAGCGCAGCCTTGATCAACAAGTCTTGGTCAGTATCACGAAGATGAGCATATTTGAATTTGATTTCGAAGCCTGAATCTTTAGGTTCGCTAGCGAAGACCTCCGCGTAGCAATAGATAGCGGCGGCAGGGTGCTCGATAAAGAGCTTGGCTTTAACTAAGCGACCCGCTTCGATATCTGTTTTGGAAAAACACGAGAACTGACTCGCGCCAAATGAATACGTATGGGTGCGAAATTGTTCATCATCTTGTTGCGATAACATAAAGCTCAACAAGAGGTTTAATTTAGAGTTCTGTGCATCCAATAAACTGATGACATTCTTCAAGTCGCTGTTTTTCAGTTCGTTGCGAGCACTGTCAGCTAATAGATCCAATTGGCTAAATTCACTTGCCACTACAAAAGGGGCAGGGATCTCTGATTCGAACTGAATCTGAGAAGGTAAAGCGAAGTTACTGTCCATTGGCTCAATATTAGCGGTAAGGCTGTGGTGAACGGTAAAAAACTCTTGTTCTGTCATGCGTTAGTTCCTTGAAGTGATCTATTGATTATCGCTATGTGGCCGCAGTAATCAAGGTCAGTTAATTGAAAGTCTCAAATAGTTGTTTGAAAGTTAGCTATTTGACAAGGTTCTGTTTTTCAAGCCTAACTAATTGAGTTAATTCACTCTATATTTTCAATTAACCCCTACACAGTAACGGCAATACCCGTTACATTAACCCGCATCTCCTTTAGATGGTTCAAAGTATGTTTCATCCTATTTCATTGTTTGTTGGCCTGCGTTATTTGAAAGGCCGTTCAGGTGATCGCTTTAGCCGTTTTGTTTCTTATATGTCGACAGCCGGAATTACCATTGGTGTGCTGTCTCTGGTTACTGTTTTGTCGGTAATGAATGGATTCGAAGCGCAGTTAAAAGACCGAATTCTTGGTGTCCTTCCTCAAGCCGTCGTTTACGAGCAAGGAGGCACAACGTCACTTTCTGCTCAAGCACCTAGCTTTGCGGAGCAAATGTCGCTCAATGGCCACGTAGAACCTATTGTTCGCAGTGAAGCGGTGATCCAAAGTCCTGCTCAGTTATCTGCGGGCTTGTTAATCGGTATTGAGCCAAATTCAGATGACCCTCTTCAGAATCATTTAATTGCTGGCAGACTGTCTTCACTCAAAGCTGGTCAGTATCAGCTTTTCCTTGGTCATACCTTGGCAAGAAACTTGAAAGTGTCTATGGGCGACAAAGTTCGCTTAATGGTGACCAGTGCCAGCCAATACACGCCGTTAGGACGTATTCCTAGCCAACGAAATTTTACCGTAGCTGGGATTTTTAACACGGGTTCGGATATCGATGCTCAATTGATGGTGACAGATATCAACGATGCTGGGCGTTTGATGCGCTATAAATCAGACACCATTTCAGGCTGGCGACTGTTTTTTGATGACCCATTTGAAGTGGCAGAACTATCAAACCAACCGCTACCGGAAGGTTGGGTGTGGAGCGATTGGCGAGACCAACGTGGCGAGCTATTCCAAGCCGTTCGAATGGAAAAAAACATGATGGGTTTGATGCTTGGGCTGATCATTGGTGTTGCTGCGTTTAACATTATTTCTGCGCTTATTATGGTGGTGATGGAGAAACAGTCCGAAGTCGCCATCTTAAAAACCCAAGGTATGCGTGATGGTCAAGTCATGGGGATCTTTATGGTTCAAGGTGCAAGTAGTGGTGTGATCGGCGCATTATCTGGTGGCATCCTGGGCGTGATTTTAGCTTCGAACCTCAATACTATTTTAGAGGCGATGGGTGTTGCTCTGTTTTCATTTGGTGGACAGTTGCCAATTTTAATTAACCCAATTCAAATCGCCGTTGTTGTGGTTCTGGCTATTGCACTTAGCTTGATTGCCACTGTCTTCCCTTCTTATCGTGCATCGTCTGTGAAACCTGCTGAGGCCCTTCGTTATGAGTAATTTTCTTCAATGTAATGATATCCGTAAAACGTACCGTGAAGGCTCGTTAGATACTGAGGTTCTCAAGGGCGTCAGCTTCGAAATAGAAAAGGGTGAGCTAGTCGCAATCATTGGTACATCCGGTTCAGGTAAAAGTACGCTATTGCATATTTTAGGGGCGTTGGATGATGCTTCTGATGGTAGTGTCAGCTTTCTCGGACAAGACTTAGCGTCTTTGAGTTCGAATAAGCAGGCTAAGCTTCGCAACCAGCATCTTGGCTTTGTTTATCAATTCCATCATCTTCTTTCTGATTTCTCAGCGTTAGAAAACGTAGCAATGCCGTTGTTGATAGGTGGAGAGAAGCCAGCGAAAGCTAAACAAGAAGCACAGTTGCTACTTGATAAAGTGGGGCTAAGTCATCGTGTTGACCACCGACCTTCAGAACTTTCAGGTGGTGAGAGGCAACGAGTGGCAATTGCTCGTGCATTGGTGAACAAGCCTGCGCTAGTGTTGGCGGATGAGCCGACTGGTAACCTAGACCACAACACAGCACTTTCTATTTACGACTTAATGCGCGAACTGAACCGTGAGTACGATACTGCCTTTTTGGTTGTGACTCACGATGGTGAACTTGCCGGTAAGATGGATCGCCAACTTCACATGCAAGATGGTTTACTGGTCAACGTAGAAAAAGAGGAGAGCTAAGTGTTTTCTTCTTTATCTCTATTGATAGGCGGCCGATTTAGCCGGGCGAAACAACGAGACAAAATGGTGTCGTTCATCTCCTTGTCTTCGACAATTGGTATTGCTGTTGGTGTCGCGGTAATCATTATCGGCTTATCTGCAATGAATGGTTTTGAGCGAGAGCTTCAATCACGAGTACTTTCTGTCATTCCTCACGGTGAGTTTGAGGGCGTGAATAAACCAGTAACTCGCTGGGAGCATGTGATTGAGGAGTCGGTAAAGCACGATAAAGTCGTTGCTGCTGCGCCTTATGTGAAAATTACCGCGCTTGCCGAAAAAGGCAAAGAGTTGAAAGCAATTGAAGTTCGCGGCGTTGACCCACAACTTGAGCAACAAGTATCGAGCCTATCGAGTTTTATCGATAAGCAAGCTTGGAGCGATTTTAAGGCAGGGCAACAACAAATCATTTTGGGCTCTGGTGTGGCCAATGTACTTGGCGCGAAAGTCGGTGATTACCTGACTCTGATGATCCCGACGGTGAATGGGTCGGTTAAGGTTCAAGCACCTAAACGTGTTCGAGTCAAAGTGGTTGGCTTGCTGACGCTTAATGGCCAAATTGACCACAGCTTAGCTTTGATCCCGATCGGCGATGCGCAAATTTACGCAAACCTAGGCGAGGCAGTGACAGGGGTTTCTTTAAAAGTGACCGATGTTCTGAACGCGAACTCTATTGTGCGTGAGGTGGGTAACCAGCTTGATGTGTATGTGTATCTACGAAGCTGGCAACAGAAGTTTGGCTTCTTGTATCGAGATATTCAGTTGGTTCGCACCATTATGTATCTGGTGATGGTACTGGTTATTGGTGTTGCTTGTTTCAATATTGTCTCGACATTAATGATGGCAGTAAAAGACAGAGCATCAGAGATCGCGATTTTAAGAACCATGGGCGCATCGGACGGCCTTGTGAAACGCATTTTCGTTTGGCAGGGCGTATTCTCCGGTGTGTTAGGTAGTTTGGTGGGCAGTGTAATAGGCGTGTTAGTGGCGCTTAATCTCACGACACTTATCAAAGGGCTTGAAAGGCTAGTTGATCACCAGTTCTTGTCCGGTGACATCTATTTTGTCGACTTCTTGCCATCACAACTCGATATGACGGATGTTGTTGTGGTTTCAGGTACAGCGATTGTATTGAGCCTATTGGCGACATGGTACCCAGCATCACGAGCAGCCAAGTTAAACCCTGCCTCGGTGCTTAGCTCGAAGTAATGCGCTTAGTAATACGTCATGTAGCATGATAGACAAATGGCATACACAAAAAAGGATCCCTGATGGGATCCTTTTTTTTGAATTCAATCTGCATTCTTTACGACTGTGGTTACATCCCAATATTGCAGAGTTCTGCGGTTCATCTGACTTTAACTTGTGTGCGGTTTAAGTGAAGCGCATACAAGGATAGATTGAACGACAAGGAAAAGTTGTCAGTACCTTGCTTGACGCTTCTTCCAACTTCTTACTACTGAGTAACGCCATAACCCGCGAATACCAAAGTAGCCAATCATTGCTGAAACCACGCCACAAATCAGGCAACCCAGTAAGAAAGGAGGCCCGATTGTATTCATTTGCGCCAAGATGAAGTCCCAAGACAATTCGAAATGGAAGGCTTGAGGTGGTACATGCATAACAAACGCCCCGATTTTATAAGCAAAGTAGAAGAGAACGGGCATAGTGACCGGGTTACTGATCCAAACAAGTGCGACAGCCAAAGGTAGGTTAACGCCACATGCGACAGCAAGGCCTGCAGACATAATCATTTGGCTTGGTAGAGGGACAAACGCCATGAATAACCCAACAGCGAATGCGCCAGCCGCAGAGCGACGATTAAGACACCATAAGTTGGGGTTGTACAAAACATTGCCAAAAACTTTCAATGCTTTCTGACGCTTGATTAGCTCATGGTCAGGCATAAATCGTTTGATAAACTTTCTTGGCATAGGAGGAAGCTACTCTCTTGTTTAACACTTGGTTCTTGATTTCATTTGCTGCGACAGTTGTGTCTGCCAGCTTCTGGCCTGTGATGCCTCATTGGGTTTGGGCACCATTGATGCTGTTGTTACTACTAGCATCAACAAAGTATAGCGTTTTCCGGAGTGCAAGAGGTCTAGCAACAGCATTGATACTAGTTATCTGCCTAGGGAATGTAATTGAAATACAAACGAGTCGCTTATTTCAATCAGGGCAGAATACTACCATAAATGCTTCGGTTGTTAGCCTTTTTAGTGAAAATAGCCACGGTTTTGAAAGCGTAATAGTAGCTAGATCAATTGGCGGCGAAAAATTAATCTTTCCTCAATTAATAAAATTACGTTTGTTTACACCTTTTAAGTTAACACTCGGAGATGATGTCAATTTATCTGTGTATATAAAGCCTGTATGGGGCAAACTCAATGAAGCAGGCTTTGATTTAGAAAAGTATCTGTTTAGCGCAGGTGTGGTTGCCAATGCAATTTACAGATCTAATACAAAGTATCGCATTCATACCAATAGCAACTTACGGTCCTATTGGTTTGAAAACAGTCTTGAAAGGTTAAGTCAACTGGCAAATCAAGACCTCATTATGGCTTTGAGTTTTGGTTATCGAGACCTTATTCACTCTCAGCGTTGGGACTTACTTAAAAGCAGTGGTTTGATTCACTTGATGGCTATTTCGGGGCTGCATATTGGGATTGCCTTTGGTATCGGCTATCAAGTAGGAAAGGTATTCAGGTTACTATCATCTTCACTTCTTTGGTTGCCCACAATATTCGGAGTCGGCTTAGCCTATTTCTACAGTTGGTTTGCTGGGTTCACGCTGCCCACCTTGAGAGCTTTGGTGATGTGTATTATCGCCAGCTATTTCTTGTGGCGTGGGCAAAATATCAGTTTGTTTCGGTATGTCGCCTTAAGTCTGTGCGTGGTTCTGCTAATTTGGCCATTTTCAGCATTATCGAGTAGCTTCTGGTTGTCTTTTGGTGCGTTAGGTGCCGTTCTTTACATTGCGTTAAATAGTCAGTCATCCGATTCAAACTCAACATTTATCGAGCGAGCACTGCAGCTCTTCAAGATTCAGTTAATGCTGACATTCCTGATTGCTCCCTTTTCGATGCTGTTCTTTAATGGGGTCAGCTTAGTCTCTGTTTTCTACAACTTGCTCCTTTTACCTTGGGTGTCGATGGTGGTTATTCCACTATTGTTCCTGGCAATGTTCTTTAGCTTAATATTGGCGCCAGTATCAGGTGGCGTTGGCTTAACTACATTCAACAATGGTTTGTCTGAACAATTATGGATGTTGGTCGACTTATCGCTTGAGCCTCTCGTATTTAGTCTTCCTTTCTCTGAACGATTTTGGTTTCAAGTGGATAATCACACGATTGAGTTGTCTGTATTCCTCATCTTGTTTTTCGGTTTTGTCAGTCGATATTTCAAGCGAGCACTATCTATATTGATTATTACCGTGTTTGTACTGTGGTGGGAGTTCGGCAAGCCTCAACAAGACAAACTAATTATCGATATCTTGGATGTTGGTCACGGGTTGTCTTTGCTCTTAGAAAAGAACAATCAGATTGTTCTTTACGATCTTGGTAACGCATGGCCAGGAGGTTCCATTGTCGAATCCTTACTTATTCCTACTTTGAATCAGAGGGGAATTCATGAGTTGGAGGGTGTAATAGTGAGTCATTTCGATTCTGACCACGCTGGTGGCTATCCGTCGTTACTTGAAAATTACAACCCTAAGTGGGTAAGAGCCAGTCAGAATATCAGTCAACAAGGACAATCTACGATTCAAGAATCGTCAAATATTCAAGCATGTATTTTAGGAGAAGTATGGACTTGGCAAGGGGTTGCTTTTGAGGTCTTGTGGCCTCCCAAACAAGTGAAGAGGGCGTATAACCCACATTCGTGCGTGGTCAGGCTTTTTGACCCCGCTCTAGAGTTCTCGATGTTACTTACTGGTGATATTGAATTGGTCAGTGAGTGGTTACTTGCACGCGAAGGCGAACGGCTTCGAAGTGACGTAATGCTTGTTCCTCATCATGGTAGCAATACGTCTTCGATCGCCAGTTTTATTGAGGCCGTTTCACCTCAGTTAGCGATCGCTTCTTTGGCCAAAGGCAATCAATGGGGGATGCCGAGTGAATCCGTTATTGAACGTTATCACGACGCAGGGAGTGCTTGGCTTGATACTGGAGAAAGCGGCCAAATAACCATCAGTATTGGTCAAGAAGGTTGGCAATATCATGAGATTAGAGAACAACAAGGCAGACAGTGGTATAGGCAGATGCTTCGTAAGGGAGTAGAATAGGAAGATTATTGTGAGAAAATTAAGCGATTCTATGTCAACACAAACAGATGAAACTACCTGGGTCACATTTAAAAGACTTTGGACTTATATTCGACTATATAAGGCCGGCCTTGGTGTTGCGGTTATTGCGCTTATTATAAATGCTGTCACTGATACCTACATGATTTCCTTACTAAAGCCGTTACTTGATGAAGGCTTTGGTAATGCAGAATCTGACTTTTTACGTACGCTCCCTCTCATTATCTTTGTCATGATGTTCGTTCGTGGCATCAGTGGCTTTGTTTCAACTTATTGTTTGAGCTGGGTTTCAGGCAATGTGGTCATGGAAATTCGACGTAAAATATTCAGCCATTTTATGCATATGCCAGTTTCTTTTTTTGATAAAGAACAGACTGGTGCGCTGCTATCTCGAATTACTTACGATTCAGAGCAAGTCTCTGCGGCAACCAGTAAAGCATTAGTCAGTATTGTCCGTGAAGGTGCAAGTATTATTGGCCTGTTGACGCTGATGTTCTGGAATAGTTGGCAGTTGTCTTTGGTGTTGTTCGCTGTCGCCCCTCTTGTCGCGTGGGCAATCAGTATCGTATCGAAGCGATTCAGAAAGATCTCTAAGAACATGCAAACCAGTATGGGTCACGTCGCTTCTTCTGCAGAACAAATGCTGAAAGGACATAAAGTCGTTCTAACGTATGGCGGACAAGATCTAGAAAAACACCGCTTTGACCAAGTTAGTAACCAAATGCGCCAACAAAGCATGAAGCTAATCACTGCTCAAGCGGCCGCTAACCCAATTATTCAGATGATTGCATCACTTGCAATCGTAGTTGTTCTATTTCTTGCTAGTGTTGATTCAATTAAAGCAGAGCTTACTCCTGGTACGTTCACTGTTGTGTTCTCGGCGATGTTTGGTTTACTACGCCCACTAAAAGCTCTGACTAATGTAACGTCTGAATTCCAACGTGGTATGGCAGCGAGTACGACCCTATTTGGTTTGATGGATCTAGATACGGAACAAAATAAAGGTACGTTGAAGCCTGAAACCGTAGCGGGTGAAGTTGAAGTAAAAGATGTGACATTTACTTACCAGGGAGCAGAGAAAGCAGCGCTTGATAAGGTCAGTTTTAATATACCGAAAGGCAAGACAGTCGCACTTGTCGGCCGTTCAGGTTCGGGTAAGAGCACCATTGCGAACCTGTTTACTCGTTTTTATGACGTAGACTCTGGCTCTATTGAGCTTGATGGTCACGACATTCGTGATTATGAATTAAGAAATCTACGTGAGCACTTCGCTCTTGTTTCCCAGAATGTGCACCTATTTAACGATACGGTTGCGAACAACATCGCTTACGCAGCTGAAGAACAGTATTCACGTGAACAGATCGAACACGCGGCTAAACTTGCGCATGCAAGCGAGTTTATCGAAGGCATGGAAAATGGCATCGATACGGTTGTTGGCGAAAATGGCGCGAGCCTGTCTGGCGGTCAAAGACAGCGTATCGCGATTGCACGTGCTCTATTGAGAGATGCACCTGTTCTGATCCTTGATGAGGCGACATCTGCATTGGATACCGAGTCAGAAAGAGCGATTCAATCTGCGTTAGAAGAGCTGCAGAAAGACAAAACAGTACTTGTTATCGCACACCGACTTTCTACTATCGAGCAAGCTGATGAGATTCTAGTGGTTGATGATGGGCATATTGTAGAAAGAGGTGCACATGCCGAGCTCATCGCCCTTGATGGCGCTTATGCACAACTACACCGAATTCAGTTCAGCGGATAAGATTAGGTCTTGTTGTGATCGAAAAAATTTGGTTTAACAATCACCCATTAAAATACTTTCTCTGGCCGCTATTGTGGCCATTGAGTCTGCTGTTCAAAATGATCAGCGGTCAACGTCGTGATGCTTATCTATCGGGGAAAAAAGAGACCTATCGCCCGCCTTTACCCGTGATTGTTGTTGGTAATATTACCGCTGGCGGCAATGGCAAAACACCGGTTGTGATTTGGTTGGTAGAGATGCTTCAGGCTCATGGTTTTAAGCCAGGTGTTGTTTCTCGAGGTTATGGGGCGAAAGCACCAAACTATCCGTTAGTGTTGGATGAAAACACGCCAGCAGAGCACTCTGGTGATGAGCCTCGTTTGATTCGTAAGCGAACCGGTGCGCCTGTAGCGGTTGACCCTGTGCGTGCAAACGCAGTAAAGGCTTTGCTGAGCGAAGGGGTTAATGTCATCATCACTGACGACGGCCTTCAGCATTATGCACTTGAACGCGATATTGAATTTGCTGTTATCGACGGTGCGAGACGCTTTGGTAGTGAGTGCCTAATTCCTTTGGGGCCATTAAGAGAGCCAATATCTCGTTTAGATGACGTAGACTTTTTGGTTAATAATGGCGGTGAAGCGCACGGGCGAGAGTTCTCGATGTCTTTACTTCCAAGCCAAGCGGTTAACCTGAAGACGGGTCAGAAAAGGTCTGTGGCAGAATTACAAAAGCTGGTGGCTTTTGCTGGTATCGGTCATCCACCACGCTTTTTTAAAACATTGGAAAATCTTGATGGTGATGTGGTTTATACGCAGGGCTTCGCCGACCATCAAGATTTTGATAAAGATGAACTTCATGCCTTAGCAAAAAAAGGTATGAATATGATTATGACAGAAAAAGACGCTGTAAAATGCGAAGAGTATGCTCAAGACAACTGGTGGTATCTTCCAGTTTCTGCGCAGTTCAATGAAGATTCGCAACAGCAAATTTTAAAAAGAATAAAAGAGGTTATGGAATACTATGGATCACCGTCTGCTTGAGATCGTTGCTTGCCCTGTATGTAAAGGTAAACTAACTTTTGACAAAGATAAGCAAGAGCTTGTTTGTAAAATTGATCGCCTTGCTTACCCAATTAAAGAGGGTATTCCTGTTCTTTTAGAACCTGAAGCTCGCACCGTTTCAATGGATGAGGGTAAGTAATGTCTTATACGGTTGTTATACCTGCAAGATACCAATCGAGCCGTTTACCAGGTAAGCCTCTGGCTGACATTGGTGGCAAGCCGATGATTCAATGGGTATACGAACAGTCAATGAAAGCTGGTGCTGATAAAGTTATTATCGCTACCGACGACGCTCGAGTTGAAAAAGCGGCCAAAGCATTTGGCGCGACCGTTTGTATGACATCACCGAATCATGAATCAGGCACTGAGCGCCTCGCTGAAGTGATTGAAGTCATGAAGATTCCTGATGATCATATTATCGTGAATGTTCAAGGTGATGAGCCACTGATTCCACCTGCAATCATTAATCAGGTTGCGAATAACCTTGCGAACAGTACAGCGCCGATGGCAACACTCGGTGTGGAAATTACTCATGCTGACGAAGTGTTTAATCCTAACGCCGTAAAAGTTGTGACCGACAAAGATGGGTATGCCCTGTACTTTAGCCGAGCTACTATTCCTTGGGATCGCGATGCTTACGCGAACAATAGTACAGCTGCTGAATCTCCACTGCTTCGTCACATTGGCATTTACGCTTACCGTGCGGGTTTTATTAATACCTATATCAATTGGGAACCAAGTACCCTTGAGCGTATTGAGTGCCTAGAGCAGCTACGTGTACTTTGGTACGGTGAAAAAATCCATGTAGACGTTGCGGCAGAAGCACCTGCAGCTGGTGTTGATACGGCAGAAGACCTAGAAGCGGTTCGAGCTATTATTGGCTAAGCGTCTTTTAGCGACTACTTCTTTGCTCTACAAAAATGCAAAATCATGAGCCTTGCTTATCGCGAGGCTTTTTTATGCCTAAAGAGAAGCGAGTGACAGCCTTATTTATCTAAGTTAACGGATATTGAGTTGGTTGCATTGGTTTCTGTAGCATCACCCCGGAATTATCTGAGATTTACCTCGCTCGACTTGCAAATTTTCTCTATAATATGCCGCCTATAAAGTAGTGGCGAATCGCTAGTACAGAATAAAACTTACGACAAAACGTGGAGTAAAAGATGCCTTCTCAAAGCCCAGTGATTACGGTTGATGGACCAAGTGGTGCAGGTAAAGGTACCCTGTGTATGTTACTAGCAGATAAGCTAGGCTTTCATCTTCTAGACTCAGGCGCGATCTATCGCGTATTGGCTTTAGCGGCAATTCACCATGGCGTGGATACTGAATCAGAAGATGCTTTAGTACCGCTTGCAACTCACTTAGATGTTCAGTTTATCGCTGAAGGTGAGCTAGTGAAGGTTATCTTAGAAGGCGAAGATGTGTCTGGTGAACTTCGCAAAGAAGAGACGGGCATGGCGGCTTCAAAAGTCGCTGCTTTACCTCGCGTTCGTGAAGCACTGTTACGTCGTCAACGTGCTTTTAGCGCAGCTCCTGGTTTAGTTGCAGACGGTCGTGACATGGGAACGGTTGTGTTTCCTGAAGCGGAAGCGAAAATATTTTTAGATGCAAGTGCTGAAGAGCGCGCGAGTCGCCGCCTTAAACAGTTGCAACAGAAGGGGTTAGATGTTAAATTTGACGACCTTTTGAGCGAGATCCAAGAGCGAGACGATCGAGATCGTAATCGCCCAGTGGCGCCACTTCGCCCTGCAGAGGATGCTCTAGTGCTTGATTCCACCTCAATGAATATTGAGCAGGTAGTCGAAAAAGCACTACACTATATTGAATCGAAACTGGCTGGGTAATTTCGCCGAGCTAGTACGAACGTTGGTCGCAAGGATGATGACCGGCGAATTTATCAACCCCATGCGGTAGGATACCCATGGACGTTTAATTATTGAAGATTAAATAATGACTGAATCTTTTGCTCAACTCTTTGAAGAGTTTCTATCTGAAACTGAATTCCAACAAGGCAGCATCGTTAAAGGTACTGTAGTAGCTATCGAGAACGGTTACGTTCTTGTAGACGCTGGTCTTAAGTCTGAATCTGCTATCCCTGCTGAACAATTCAAGAACGCTGCTGGCGAACTTGAAGTTGAAGTTGGTGCTGAAGTAGACGTAGCTCTAGACGCTGTTGAAGATGGTTTCGGTGAAACTCAACTTTCTCGTGAGAAAGCTAAGCGTCACGAAGCTTGGATCGTACTTGAGAAAGCTTGTGAAGAAGCTGAAACTGTTGTTGGTATCATCAACGGTAAAGTTAAAGGCGGTTTCACTGTTGAACTTAACGGTATCCGTGCTTTCCTTCCAGGTTCTCTAGTAGACGTACGTCCTATCCGTGACACTGCTCACCTAGAAAACAAAGAGCTAGAGTTCAAAGTAATCAAGCTAGACCAGAAGCGTAACAACGTTGTTGTTTCTCGTCGTGCTGTTATCGAATCTGAAAACAGTGTTGAGCGTGACGAACTTCTTGAAACTCTACAAGAAGGTACTGAAGTTAAAGGTATCGTTAAGAACCTTACTGACTACGGTGCATTCGTTGATCTTGGCGGTGTTGACGGTCTTCTACATATCACAGATATGGCTTGGAAGCGCGTTAAGCACCCATCAGAGATCGTTAACGTTGGTGACGAAATCCTAGTTAAAGTTCTTAAGTTCGATCGTGAGCGCACTCGTGTTTCACTAGGTCTTAAGCAACTAGGCGAAGATCCATGGGTAGCAATCGCTAAGCGTTACCCAGAAGGTCACAAGCTTTCTGGTCGTGTTACAAACCTAACTGACTACGGCTGCTTCGTTGAAATCGAAGAAGGCGTTGAAGGTCTAGTACACGTTTCTGAAATGGATTGGACTAACAAGAACATCCACCCTTCTAAAGTTGTTAATGTTGGCGACGAAGTTGAGGTTATGGTTCTTGATATCGACGAAGAACGTCGTCGTATCTCTCTAGGTCTGAAACAGTGTAAAGCTAACCCATGGCAGTCATTTGCAGAAATGCAAGCTAAGGGCGACAAAGTTACTGGTAAGATCAAGTCTATCACTGACTTTGGTATCTTCATCGGTCTAGAAGGCGGTATCGACGGTCTTGTACACCTATCTGACATTTCTTGGAACGCTGCCGGCGAAGAAGCTGTACGTGAATACAAGAAAGGCGACGAAATCTCTGCTGTTGTTCTAGCAGTAGATGCAGAGCGTGAGCGTATTTCTCTTGGCGTTAAGCAAATGGAAAACGACCCGTTCAACGCATACGTTGCTGACAACAAGAAAGGTGTTCTTGTAAACGGTACTGTAACTGCAGTTGACGCTAAAGGCGCTACTATCGAGCTAATCGAAGGCGTTGAAGGCTACCTACGTGCTTCTGAAGTTTCTCGTGACCGTATCGAAGATGCATCTCTAATCCTAAGCGTTGGCGACAGCGTTGAAGCGAAGTTCACTGGTGTAGACCGTAAGAACCGCGTAATCAACCTATCTATCAAAGCTAAAGATGAAGCTGATGAGCAAGAAGCAATGGCTTCACTGAACAAGTCTGATGAAGGCGCGTTCGGTAACGCAATGGCAGACGCATTCAAAGCTGCTAAAGGCGAATAATAGCTTCTCATTAAGAGAATTATAGCTATCTAGCCAAGAAAGGAGCCGTAAGGCTCCTTTTTTTTTGCTTATTTTTCCGATAGGTCTATAATTTCTAAAAAGAAAACCAACGAGGGTAACTATGACTAAGTCTGAATTGATTGAAAGACTGTGCGCTGAGCAAACGCATCTTTCTGCAAAAGAAATTGAAGACGCTGTAAAAGACATTTTAGAGCACATGGCTTCAACACTAGAAAGTGGTGATCGAATCGAAATTCGCGGCTTTGGCAGCTTTTCTCTGCATTACCGTGAACCTCGTGTTGGACGTAATCCTAAAACTGGTGACAAGGTTGAGTTGGAAGGTAAATACGTTCCTCACTTCAAACCAGGTAAAGAGCTACGCGAACGAGTAAACTCAGGGTTGTAGGCTACTTATCGGAATTAAGAAAAGCGGCATACTATAATGTATGCCGCTTTTTTATGACCATAATATGGTGGTCTGATTAGTAATTTTCCTGCATAATCGTACAGCTAACTAATCAATGAGTGATGAACTATGAAAATTATAAAAATAGTCGCTGTTATCGCACTTTTCCTAATGGCACTGGCTTTAGGCTCTCAAAACCAAACAATCGTGAATTTCAATTATTTGCTAGCGCAAGGCGACTTCCACCTGTCAAGCTTGCTAGGTGTTGTATTCGTTTCAGGTTTTGCTCTTGCTTGGTTAGTCTTTGGAAATATGCACATGCGATCTCAACTAAAAATTCATCGCTTGAAGAAGCAACTCAATAAGCAATCAAAGCAGGTCGCTGCTGAAACTAAAGCTTAAAGGCCATATTTGATGTTAGAGTTACTGTTCTTACTTTTGCCCATCGCAGCCGCTTATGGTTGGTATATGGGTAATCGTAATGCTCAGCAAGAAAAACAAAAGCAATCACACCAGATCTCCCGCCAATACGTGACGGGTTTGAACCTATTACTGTCAGACCAATCTGACAAAGCGGTTGATCACTTCATTGAGTTACTTCAAGTAGACAATGAAACCATCGATACTCACTTGGCTTTGGGCAACTTGTTCCGCTCAAGAGGCGAAGTCGACCGCGCTATTCGTATTCACCAAAATCTTATCTCTCGGTCTGGGCTTACCCTCGATCAAAAAAACCTCGCATTGCAACAATTAGCTAAAGACTATACGGTCTCAGGCTTTCTTGATCGCGCAGAGAAAATTTTTGAACAGCTTGTAGAAGAGCCTGATCATAAAGAAGGCGCTTTACAGCAGTTGGTTGCCATTTATCAGCAAACGCGTGAGTGGAATAAAGCGATTCATTACGGGAATATCTTAGTTAAGCTGAGCAAGAAGAAAATGAAGACGCGTGCGATGGTTGCACACTTCTGGTGTGAACTTGCGATGCAAGAACAAGCCGACGGCAACCGCCCTAAAGCGCTTCAGCACTTCAAGAAGGCCCTTTCAGAAGACCCTAAATGTGTTCGAGCCAGTATTGCTTTAGGAAAATTCCATTTAGCCAATGAAGATTATCACAAGACAATTACTTATTTAGAGTCAGTTCTGGAGCAAGATATCGACTTCATTAGCGAAGTCCTGCCAACGCTTGCTGAGTGTTACCACAAACTTGGACAAGAAGCGCAGTTGGTCGAGTTCCTTAAAGCGTGTATTCAGGAGAAAGCCGGTGTTTCCGCTGAGTTGATGCTGGCTCAACTCGTTGCCGACCATGAAGATGTTGGCTCTGCTCAAGAGCTACTGACAAAGCAGCTTGTTAAAAACCCAACCATGAAAGGTTTTTATCGATTAATTGATTATCACCTAGAGGAAGCGGAAGAAGGTAGAGCCAAAGACAGCTTAACAACGCTTCAATCTATGGTTGGTGAACAACTCAAGGTTAAGCCTCATTACCGATGCCGTCAGTGTGGTTTCTCAACTCACTCAATGTATTGGCACTGCCCTTCATGTAAGGGGTGGGGAACGATCAAGCCTATTCGTGGGCTTGATGGTGAATAGATTTGTGGTCATTTTAAGACCAAATTATTAATTGCAGCTTTCGGGCTGCATTTTTATGACTGTTATTTATGGCCTGATTGGTATAAATATTTTGTAGAAAGTTAACTGCGTTAGGAGATGAAATGAACGACCAAAAAATCATTGTAGCATTGGATTATGATAACCAAGCGGATGCGTTAGCCTTTGTCGATCGTATTGACCCAGCATCTTGCCGCCTAAAAGTTGGCAAAGAGATGTTTACTCTGTTTGGCCCTGAATTTGTTCGTGAATTACATAAACGTGGTTTCTCTGTGTTTTTGGACCTTAAGTTCCACGATATCCCGAACACATGTTCAAAGGCGGTACGTGCTGCCGCTGAGATGGGCGTGTGGATGGTGAACGTACACGCGAGCGGTGGCGAGCGTATGATGACGGCTTCTCGTGAAATTTTGGAACCATATGGTAAAGATCGTCCATTGTTAATCGGTGTGACGGTACTAACCAGTATGGAGCAATCTGACTTAGCGGGTATCGGTCTGGATCTAGAGCCACAGCAACAAGTGATGCGCTTAGCGTCTTTGACTAAAAACTCAGGCCTAGACGGTGTTGTATGTTCCGCACAAGAGGCTACTTTGCTCAAAGGTGCACTTGGTCAGGAGTTCAAGCTAGTTACTCCAGGTATTCGTCCTGTAGGCGCTGATGTTGGTGACCAGAAGCGTATCATGACCCCTTCTAAGGCGATTCAATCCGGCTCAGACTACTTAGTTATCGGTCGTCCAATTACTCAAGCAGCGGACCCTGCAGCAGTACTTGCTGAAATCAACGGCACGCTAGCTTAAGCTTATCATTAAGTCGTAATTCCAATAAAGAAGGCCAGCAATTTGCTGGACTTCTTATAGGTGTACTAAATACAGAATTGGTCTGGAGTAGACTTGTTCTAAACGGCTTAAACCGGAGCGCCACTATGAAACTTAAAGTCGCTGTCTTCTGAAGTGATAAGTTCTGCTTCAACTTGCGCAAAATGAGCAATACGCTCAGAGATATCTTTCCCTGCGATTTGTTCCGCGAGTTCAAGATAGTCTTGATAGTGACGAGCTTCTGAACGAAGTAGAGATACGTAAAACTTTTCCATGTCTTCTTCTAAGAAAGGAGCCAGTTTAGCAAAGCGTTCACAAGAGCGAGCTTCAATAAATGCACCAATAATAAGCTTATCAACTAGAGCATCAGGCTCGTAAGTCTTAACTTGCTTGATTAAACCCTTAGCGTAGCGGCCCGCCTCGATCGGTTGATAAGTCACGCCTTTTTTTACCATCAATTCCATCACTTGGTAGAAGTGATGCAGCTCTTCTTTGATCAGCAATACCATTTTATCGATCAAGTCAGCACCGTAATTACAGCCTTCTTTCGCTGTAATTTGCTTTGATACATTACTTTTACCACGTAGAGACTCCAAGTCTCCAATACGACGGTAAGCAAATTGCTCGTAGGGCAAAATCCACTCATTCAGTTGCTTCGCGCTTTCTTTATCTACCGCATATTTACGGATAAGGAACAAAGCACTTTGAGCTGCTTTAAGTTCACAAAGCATGTGATCGCGTAGAATGATATGAAGGTTTTCAGGCTTCTTGGCTTCATCTATCCATGAATCTGGCGTTTCAGCTTTAAGAAAAGAGTGTATAGGGGCTAATAATTCTTGATACATGGTAAGGGCAAGTTTGTTGATAATGCGGGATTTTATCACAGCTTAAGAGATCCCCCTATATGGAGAAAGGAAATTCCGCAGGTACAAAAAAGGCCGCTAATTTAAATAGAGCGGCCTTTAAGTGTTGAGTTAGAGCGTTACCATTTTTTCTTCTGACCGAATAGAGCATCCATGTCATCTTCACGCTCTTTCGATTCCATCTGCTGTAAATCTTCTGCGTTTTTATTTAGGCGCTTCTGATCAAGATCGTCAAGCATCTGTTGTAGCTTGTCTTTCGCTTGATTGGAGTATGCGTCGTTTTTAGTGGCTAATGCATCGATGCCTTTGCGCAACAGTTGAATTGCTGTGCCAGGCTGTCCACGAGATATCGAGTCATTTGCACGTTTGATAACATTCTCGATGTTGATGCGAATTTGGATTGTTTCTAAGCGAGCGTTTTCAACCACAAAAGCTTGAGTATTAAAACGTCCTTTATTGTGCTCGTTACGAACCGTGTCACGCAAGCGTTTAACTAGCTTAAGCATCATAATTGCTTGTTTGTCACTATTAGGCATGCGAAAAGCGGTGCTTTCGCCCCCTTGGTGGTTCTCTTTAAGCTGAGTGATTTGTTGCTTTACGCTTTCGATGCGTTGGGCAAGCTGCTTATTTTTAGGATCGAGTTCATACATATTAACTAATGCATCAAGAATTCGATTGTTTAAGCATATAAGAAGATCTTGGCTAAACGGCATGTGGTGAGCATTGCCAATTAACTCTTCTGTTCCATCTATAATGGTTAGATAACGAGAAGCTTCCTGTTTCTTCGTTGTTTCTACCTTAACTTTGTATTGAAGCATGATGTTGTAGCCTAAAACCAACACCAAAAGCACGGCTACCAAGGCGATTATTAAACCAATATTCATATATTTGTGTCTGCTTATTGTTTTCTATAGCTAACTAGAGAGGATACACGATTCCATTGTGTATAGGCACTTGTAAATTACAATTTTTGATTATCTCTTGTTGAGCGCAATCGGCAATCAAAATTTACTAACTAATGTGTGAGAATGAGGAGTGGCTTACAAAGCGTCAGTGATATTTTTATTTGTTACGCTTTAAAAGCTCGATATTTCTGTCATTTTAGTTCTCGAAGCGTTATAACTATTAATTATATTACACGAGACTATAACGCTCTATTTGCAAATAAGTTAGCGCAGAAATGAGTAAAGGATTACGAGGTTAGATATGAAGTTACAGCAACTGAAGTACATTGTTGAGGTTCTAAACCATAACCTAAATGTTTCAGCGACAGCAGAGAGTTTGTACACATCTCAGCCCGGCATAAGTAAACAGGTTAGATTACTTGAAGACGAGCTAGGCATTCAAATATTTGAGCGTAGCGGTAAGCATTTAACTCAGGTTACACAAGCCGGTGAGGATATTATTCGTATCTCTCAAGAGATTTTGGCTCGTGTTGAGAGTATTAAAGCGGTTGCGGGTGAGCACACTCATCCTGAGATGGGCACATTGAATATTTCAACCACTCATACTCAAGCTCGTTATGCACTCCCTGATGTGATTAAAGGTTTCACGGCGCGTTATCCAAAAGTGTCGCTTCACATGCATCAAGGCACGCCAAGCCAGATGTCAGAAGCGGTAGCTAAGGGTACAGCGAACTTTGCGATTGCAACGGAAGCGCTACACCTTTATCAAGATGCAATTATGCTGCCTTGTTATCATTGGAACCGTTCGATCGTGGTAACGAAAGATCACCCTCTTGCACAGAAACGAAATATCTCGATTGAAGATCTTGCCGCTTATTCTCTCGTGACTTATGTATTTGGTTTTACTGGCCGTTCCGAGCTGGATACAGCATTTAACAAAGTAGGCTTAACACCGCGTGTTGTGTTTACCGCGACGGATGCTGATGTGATTAAAACTTATGTTCGGATGGGGATCGGGGTGGGTGTAATTGCAAGCATGGCGATTGACCACGAGCAAGATACAGACTTGGTTGCTATTGACGCGAGCCATCTATTTGGTGCTAGCACCACAAGTATTGGCTTTAGAAAAGGCACTTTCCTGCGTTCTTACATGTTTGACTTTATGGAGCGTTTTGCACCGCACTTAACTCGCCCAGTAGTTGAGCAAGCTATTTCTTTGAAATCGAATGAAGAGATCGAAGAGATGTTTAAAGACATCGACTTACCCGTTCGCTAAGGGTCATAGTCTTACCTAGATTCCCAATTCGGCCTGTTTACAGGCCGTTTTCATTTAAGTTTGCTTGCTGGTAAGTAGTCTTTATACAACCTCAATTTGTAACCTTCCTTTCCATTTTGGCCTCTTACCCCTACAATCCACGCACCATAGGGGGAAGCATGCATTCACGATTTACAATACTCGATTCATTTTTGCTAGAGCACCAAGTTTATTGGCGTTCAGAGCCTTTTCACCTATGCCAAACTCACGATCAGCTATGGACAGACGTGAACCTTCCCCTTGTTGATTGGTTGGATAGTTTGAGTATTGAACGCATTCAAACGTTAAAAGAGCAGCCGCAGCTTTTGGTCGAGGAACTGGCTCGTTTCCTCCCTCAACTAGATGTCGCTAACCAAAATATCCAGTTTGATAATACGGCTTTGGTTGGATTAGACCTCCCTCGTGGTACTGCTGATGGTATTCCCGGCAGAAAGCTGCAACAAATCGTCGCGATGGGTGAGGCTTCATTAGAGCACCATCATGGTAAAGAGTGGCTTGAATGGTGTTCTGGCAAAGGCTTTCTCGGTCGGATCTTATCTCAGCAATCAGATCAAAAAGTCACTAGCTTTGAATGGCAACAATCGTTGTGTGAAAGCGGACAAAAGATTGCAGATGACCAGAAACTAGAGATGGACTTTGTTCAAGGTGACGCGTTTTCAAAAGATGCAGATAGGGTGTTTAACTCAAATCAACATGCTGTTGCTCTTCATGCTTGTGGTGACCTTCATGTCGAATTAGTGAAAAAATCTGTTTCACATGGGCTTCCTGCAGTCACCATTTCTCCATGTTGCTACCACCTTATTCGCGATGAAAGCTACCAAGCGATGTCATCCGTTGCGAAAAGCTCAGCATTAACGTTGAGCAAGAGCGACTTAAGAATCCCGCTTCAAGAAACCGTCACTGGTGGTGAAAGAGTAAAAAGACACCGTCAGTTAGAAATGAGTTACCGATTAGGCTTTAGCCAACTACTTAAGGGTGAGCTTGGTGTCGACGAGTACATTCCTGTACCAAGCATCAAGAAATCGGAGCTATCCGAAGGCTTTGAATCATTTTGTTGCTGGGCATCTGAAGTGAAAGATATATCGCTGGGTTCAGATATTGATTTTGACTCTTATTTAATTCAAGGCGAAGCGCTTTTCTGGGAAATGGAAAAGCTGAGTTTAGTTCAACAAGTCTTTAGAAGACCTTTAGAGATATGGTTGGCCTTAGATCGTGCCATTTATCTGCAAGAACAAGGTTATCAAGCTTCGATTGAAGAGTTCTGCGAACGTAGTGTAACGCCAAGAAACCTATTGATTCATGGGGTTAAGATCGAGTGCTAGCGGTAAACAGCACTGGTACGTGTTTTTACGATCTAACATCATGAATGCAAAATAAAGCTATAAATACAAAAAAGTGATAAATACAAAAAAGCCAGCGCGACATTATGTCGTACTGGCTTTTTGTTTAATGTGTATGAGT
Organism: Vibrio sp. 10N.239.312.C11; assembly: GCF_041466065.1. Classification (NCBI taxonomy): domain Bacteria; kingdom Pseudomonadati; phylum Pseudomonadota; class Gammaproteobacteria; order Vibrionales; family Vibrionaceae; genus Vibrio; species Vibrio sp. 10N.239.312.C11. Next base: position 104,807 of record NZ_JBFSRZ010000001.1, on the reverse strand, counting down.
TAACTGAACGCTTCAACGAGAAGGTTATTGCGTTCAGTTAGTCATTACATCATTAGTTAAACATTGCGATTGCTTCTGCAGGCGCTACGTATTCTAGGTCAAAGCTCTCCGCAACTTCTTTACAAGTCACTTTACCGTGGATTACGTTTAGACCTTCTAGGAAACCTTCATCAGATAGAAGTGCTTCGCGGTAGCCTTTGTTCGCTAGCTTAACAATGTAAGGAAGTGTTGCATTGTTTAGTGCGTAAGTAGAAGTACGAGCAACGGCACCTGGCATGTTGGCAACACAGTAGTGAACTACGTCATCAACGATGTAAGTTGGATCGGCGTGAGTTGTTGCGTGTGAAGTTTCGAAACAACCACCTTGGTCGATTGCAACATCAACAACCGCTGAACCTGGCTTCATCTTAGCGATGTGATCTTTTGTAACAAGTTTAGGAGCGGCTGCGCCTGGGATCAGTACTGCACCAATCACTAGGTCTGCTTCTAGAACATGCTTCTCAATAGCGTCTTCAGTAGAATAAACCACTTTTGCGCGACCTTGGAATTCTTCATCAAGACGACGAAGCGTATCTACGTTGCGATCAAGAATGGTTACGTCTGCGCGAAGGCCAACAGCCATACGTGCTGCGTTAGCACCAACAACACCGCCGCCAACAACAACAACTTTTGCTGGCTCAACACCAGGAACGCCGCCAAGAAGAAGACCACAACCACCGTTAGATTTCTCTAGTGTTTGTGCACCTGCTTGAATAGACATGCGACCAGCGACTTCAGACATTGGTGCTAATAGTGGCAAGCGACCCATATTATCTGTTACAGTCTCATAGGCTACGCAGACAGCTTTGCTCTTGATTAGCTCTTCCGTTTGTGGAAAATCTGGTGCAAGGTGTAAATAGGTAAATAATATTTGCCCTTCGCGAAGCATAGCTCGCTCGACAGCTTGAGGTTCTTTAACCTTTACAATCATTTCTGCTTTCGCGAAAACGTCAGCAGCAGTAGGAAGAATGGATGCGCCTACAGCGATGTAATCATCGTCTGAAAAACCGATACCATTACCGGCATTGGTTTCTACAAAAACTTGGTGGCCGTGTGAGATTAGTTCTCTCACGCTAGCTGGGGTCATACCAACGCGGTATTCGTGGTTCTTGATTTCCTTAGGTACGCCAATGATCATCCTGACTCCTCATTTTATTTTGGTTGTTTTATCTATGTGTAGGGTAATTCTGTCGAATTAATATCTAGTATAGATATGTTTAAGTAAAATTTGATACTGAATATTAAAAAGTTGTAGTATATTTTTTTGCAAGGAAGTAATAAGGTGGAATAAAAAATGGCAGACAATTATAAGAAGCCGTCCAAGGAACTAGATCGTATTGACCGCAACATTCTTAATGAGTTGCAAAAAGACGGTCGTATCTCAAACGTTGAACTCTCAAAACGAGTAGGACTTTCTCCAACTCCATGTCTTGAGCGTGTTCGTCGTTTAGAGCGTCAAGGTTACATTACTGGGTACACAGCATTGCTGAACCCACAGTACCTTGATGCTTCACTTTTAGTGTTTGTTGAAATTACGTTGAACCGTGGTGCGCCAGATGTGTTCGAACAATTCAACACCGCTGTGCAGAAACTGGATGACATCCAAGAGTGTCATTTAGTGTCGGGTGATTTTGACTATCTTCTAAAAACACGTGTATCTGATATGGGTGCTTACCGTAAGCTACTGGGTGATACGTTACTTCGTCTACCAGGCGTAAACGACACTCGAACTTACGTTGTAATGGAAGAAGTGAAACAAACCAATCAACTTGTGATTAAAACTCGTTAATCACAATTGGTGAAATGAAAGAAAGCGGACATTTGTTCCGCTTTCTTGCTTTCTGGAATTGGGTTTTTCTGTTTGATATGGTTAAATCAACAGTAGTTTCATTGAAACGAGCGGCTATTGCCGCTCGAGATGTTTTTATCCCGTTTAATTATTAAGTTGGTTTATGTTCAAGCAGAGCAGTAATAAAGTAGAAACAATCATTAAAACGAGTGAAGAGCCTCAGTCTCCTCGTTTAAGTGGTTCTCAACGTCTAAAAGAGTGCAGCCTAATTCTAGGTGTTCTCTTCTCTATTCTACTTGCCGTTGCGTTATTAACTTTTAGCCCTGCTGACCCATCATGGTCGCAAACGGCTTGGGGTGGTGATATTCAAAATGCAGGAGGCTACGTAGGTGCATGGTTGGCGGATACGCTTTTCTTTGTGTTTGGTTCTTTAGCTTATCCTTTACCTATCTTGGTGACGGTTGCTGCGTGGGTATTATTCCGTAAACGTAATGAAGATGAGCAGATCGATTTCATGCTGTGGGGTACTCGTTTACTTGGACTGACTGTCCTTATTCTTACTAGCTGTGGTTTAGCGGATATCAACTTCGATGATATTTGGTACTTTTCATCTGGTGGTGTAGTCGGTGATGTATTAACAAGTCTTGCACTTCCAACGCTGAACGTTCTGGGCAGTACGTTGGTTCTTCTTTTCTTATGGGGAGCTGGCTTTACCCTATTAACGGGCATTTCTTGGTTAAGTATTGTTGAATGGTTAGGCGAGTGTGCAATCAAATTCTTTACGTCAGCCGTTAATAAGGCGCGCGGCCAAGATCAAGAGCTGCTTGAACCTCAGTTAACAGAATCGGCAGACCGCGATTTAATCGAAGAACGTCATCAAGAGCCGAGTTACCGTGATGTTCCTGCTTTAGAAGATAACAAAGAATCAAAAGAGCATGATCTACTAGATCCTGCGATGAGCTTCTCAGCGACCAATGAGTCTTCAGGCGAGGCTACAAATGCGCTAGACAGTGCCGCGTCGCCGAAGCGCCATTACAATATTCATATGCCTGTCGAGGCGCCAGCGAAGCAAGACGCTTCAGCTCAAGAAGTGTCTGATATTCAACGTCAACCTGAAGTTGAACCTGAGCCGATCCCTGCTGCGCCTGTTTACCAAGCGCCAGAAGAACCATTAGAAGAAGGTATTGAGCGTTCGAAGCAGTTGAATGCAACGATAGAGCAGCTAGAGAATGCTGCAATGTATGAAGATGATCTAGCGGCTCAAGAGCAAGTTGACGCACATGAATCTCAGGTTGCGTATCAACAATACATGCAAAACGAACAAGCGGAAGTTAGTCCAACTCATAGTGACTTTGATAGTGCTGAAACAGCAACGGATAGTTCCTCTGAAGTCGAGGGTGAACTCGGTGCAGAAGACGTTCAGCCTGAATCTTTATATGCTTCGCCAGTGGATGAAACAGAAGAAACAATCGAAGACGATTCTTCTGTGCAAGCATCTCCGTTTGATATGGCGGAAGAGCAAGATGAACAAGCTTCAGTGTTCCAACCTGTATCGATTGAAGATGTTAATACTGAGCAACAAGAGCCTTTCTCTGCCCAACAAGGTAATGCTGAGTTTGAGCAAACTAACGAACAAGCTCAAGAGCAGGCTGTTGAGCTTCCATGGGAAGAGGTCACGGAAGATGAGTCTGTGCACCAAGACCAAGATGTAGCAGCATTCCAAAATCTGGTATCTGAAGCGCAAGCGAATATGGCGGCGACACAAAACCCGTTCTTGGTACAGCAAGATGTGAATTTGCCCAAACCTGCCGAGCCATTGCCAACACTTGAGCTGTTGTTCCACCCTGAAAAACGTGAAACCTTTATTGACCGCGATGCACTAGAGGCGATTGCTCGTCTTGTAGAATCGAAGCTAGCGGACTACAAGATAAAGGCAGATGTGGTTGATATCTTCCCTGGCCCTGTCATCACTCGATTCGAACTCGATCTGGCTCCTGGCGTGAAAGTGAGCCGTATTTCTGGTCTTTCTATGGACTTAGCGCGTTCACTTTCTGCATTGGCAGTACGTGTCGTAGAGGTAATACCGGGTAAACCTTATGTTGGTTTGGAATTGCCGAATATGAGCCGTCAAACCGTATTCTTCTCCGATGTGGTAGGTAGCCCTCAGTTCCAAGAAGCGACGTCACCAACGACCGTTGTTCTAGGACAAGATATTGCAGGTGAAGCGGTTATTGCTGATTTATCGAAGATGCCACACGTACTGGTTGCAGGTACCACCGGCTCTGGTAAATCGGTGGGTGTGAACGTGATGATCTTGAGTATGCTTTACAAGGCATCGCCTGAAGACGTTCGTTTCATCATGATTGACCCGAAAATGTTGGAATTGTCTATCTATGAAGGTATTCCACATCTATTGTCTGAAGTCGTTACCGACATGAAAGATGCGTCTAACGCCCTTCGTTGGTGTGTTGGCGAAATGGAACGTCGTTATAAACTGATGTCGGCACTTGGTGTTCGTAACATTAAAGGCTACAACGACAAATTGAAGATGGCTGCGGAAGCGGGTCACCCAATTCATGATCCTCTGTGGAAACCGGGCGACAGCATGGACCCTGAAGCTCCATTATTGGAAAAACTGCCTTACATCGTAGTTGTCGTCGATGAATTCGCCGATTTAATCATGGTAGTTGGTAAGAAAGTTGAAGAATTGATTGCTCGTTTGGCACAAAAAGCACGTGCGGCGGGTGTTCACTTGATCCTAGCGACTCAGCGCCCGTCAGTGGATGTTATTACGGGTCTTATTAAAGCCAATATCCCGACACGTGTAGCCTTTACCGTATCAACCAAAACAGACTCTCGAACCATTCTTGACCAAGGTGGTGCTGAGTCACTACTTGGTATGGGTGATATGTTGTACTTGCCACCGGGTTCAAGCCACACAACTCGTGTACACGGCGCATTTGCATCTGATGATGATGTACACGCGGTCGTGAATAACTGGAAAGCACGCGGTAAGCCAAACTATATTGAAGAGATTACGAACGGCGACCAAACCCCAGAAACACTGTTACCAGGTGAGAAAATGGAAGGCGATGAAGAAGTCGATCCTCTGTTTGATCAAGTTGTCGAACACGTTGTCCATTCACGTCGTGGTTCAGTTTCTGGTGTGCAACGTCGATTTAAGATCGGCTACAACCGTGCCGCACGAATTGTTGAGCAATTAGAAGCTCAAGGTATTGTCAGTGCGCCAGGACATAACGGTAACCGAGAAGTCTTGGCGCCAGCGCCACCAAAAGATTAGTTCCAATAGGAACTCATAACTATTCAGTCGGTCAAAACCAAAACATGACCGACTTATGTTCTAACAGGATTATTGATGAAAAAAGTATTCGCACTTTTATTTATGAGCTTCTCAGTATTTGCTTCTCCGAAAGAAGAGTTGAGTAGCCGCTTGTCGCTGAATGCAGGTTTTAGCGCTGACTTTAAACAAGTTGTCACCAGCCCTGACGGTGATGTTGTGAAGGAAGGCGAGGGCACTGTAGAGATTGCACGCCCTAGCTTGTTCCGTTGGGAAACGACTTTCCCTGATGAAAACCTATTGGTCTCTGATGGTCAAAGCTTGTGGTACTACAGCCCGTTCATTGAACAAGTGAGCATTTACTGGCAAGAACAAGCCACATCGCAAACGCCATTTGTATTGCTGACTCGTAACCAAGCAAGTGATTGGGATAACTACAATGTTGCGCAAACGGGTAACCAATTTACGCTAACGCCAACGGCTGTGGACTCTAATCAGGGCGATTTCCAGATTAACATCACCGAGAAAGGCATTGTTCAGGGCTTTAATGTGATTGAACAAGACGGCCAAAAAGGTGAGTTTACCTTTAACAATGTTGACTTAGGTAAACCTGCTGCAGACCGCTTTACTTTTGTGGCGCCGGAAGGTGTCGAGGTCGACGACCAAAGAAACTGATCCAAACTGGCAGAACGTTTGGTAGTACGTCGATAGGCACAGGTGCCATCAACGAATCAAGAGATTGCAATTGAGTAATTACAGCTTAGATTTTGCGGGGGACGAAGATTTTCGTCCCCTTGCTGCTCGTATGAGACCTGAAACTGTTGAACAGTATATTGGTCAGCAGCATATATTAGGTCCAGGTAAACCCCTTCGCAGAGCGTTGGAGGCGGGCCATATCCACTCCATGATTTTATGGGGGCCTCCGGGCACCGGTAAAACCACGCTGGCAGAAGTGGCAGCTAATTACGCCAATGCAGAAGTCGAGCGCGTGTCAGCAGTGACTTCGGGTGTAAAAGACATTCGTATCGCCATTGAAAAAGCGCGTGAGAACAAGCAAGCAGGGCGTAGAACGATTCTATTTGTGGACGAAGTCCATCGCTTTAATAAAAGTCAGCAAGATGCGTTCTTACCTCATATCGAAGATGGCACGGTTACGTTTATCGGCGCGACTACAGAAAACCCTTCTTTTGAGTTAAACAACGCTTTGTTATCACGTGCGCGTGTCTACAAACTGACTTCGCTTAATACTGAGGATATCTCCCTCGTCATTCGCCAAGCCATTGAAGATAAACAGCGTGGCTTGGGTGATGTGTCGGCTGATTTTGCTGATAACGTATTAGATCGTCTTGCGGAGCTGGTCAACGGTGATGCACGTATGTCGCTCAACTATCTAGAGCTGCTGTATGACATGGCGGAAGACAACGACAAAGGCGAGAAAGCGATAACATTGCAGTTGTTAGCGGAAGTGGCTGGTGAGAAGGTTGCTCGTTTCGATAACAAGGGTGATATTTGGTACGACCTAATCTCCGCCGTTCATAAGTCGATTCGAGGCTCTAATCCCGATGCTGCGTTGTATTGGTCGGCGCGAATGATTGCAGCGGGTTGTGACCCTTTGTATATAGTAAGACGCTTGCTGGCGATTGCTTCTGAAGATATTGGTAATGCTGATCCAAGAGCAATGCAGGTCGCAATGTCGGCTTGGGATTGCTTCACGCGTATTGGCCCAGCAGAAGGGGAGCGTGCGATTGCGCAGGCGGTTGTCTATCTAGCGTGTGCGCCAAAGAGTAACGCTGTTTACACGGCTTGGAAGCAAGCCTTAACGGATGCTCACAACCTTCCTGAATATGAAGTCCCTCATCATTTACGTAATGCACCCACAACTTTGATGAAGGACATGGGCTACGGGCAAGAATACCGTTATGCTCATGATGAACCAGGTGCCTACGCCGCTGGAGAAAAGTATTTGCCGCCTGAAATGGGCGAAACACAATACTATTTCCCAACAAAACGAGGCTTAGAGACCAAAATTGGCGAGAAGCTAGATTATCTGGCGGATTTGGACGCAAAAAGCCCACAAAAACGCTATGAAAAGTAGTCTTTTTTGGATATCGTTACCTAGTCATAAAAATTCAATTAAATCGTTACAAATTGGTCGAAATAGCACCAGTTTTAGGGGTTTAGCAGTGATTCAGTAGCAATCTACTGAATATTCAAATAACTAAAGCATAGGATTAGCAATGCTGGATTCTAAATTACTTCGAGCTGAGCTGGATGAAACAGCGGCAAAATTAGCACGTCGAGGCTTCACCCTTGATGTAGAGACAATTCGTGAACTTGAAGAAAAACGTAAGTCCCTTCAGATGAAAACTGAAGAGCTACAAGCGTTACGTAACTCTCGATCGAAGTCCATTGGTCAAGCGAAAGCAAAAGGCGACCATGAAGAAGCTGAGCGTATCCTTGCAGAAGTAGGCAACTTAGGCGCAGAACTAGACCAAGCTAAAGTAACATTGGCTGAGCTTCAATCTGAGCTAGAAACGATCACAATGTCAATTCCTAACCTACCTGACGCAGAAGTGCCAGATGGTAAAGATGAAGACGACAACGTAGAAGTTTCTCGTTGGGGGCAACCTAAGACTTACGACTTCGAAGTGAAAGATCACGTGGATCTTGGCGAAATGTCTGGCGGTCTTGATTTTGCTAGCGCAGTTAAAATCTCTGGTTCTCGTTTCATCGTGATGAAAGGCAAATTCGCACGTCTACACCGTGCTATTGCTCAATTCATGCTGGACCTTCACACTGATGAGCACGGCTATACAGAAATGTACGTACCGTACCTAGTGAACCACGATAGCCTTTACGGTACTGGTCAACTTCCTAAGTTCGGCGAAGACTTGTTCCACACAAGTCCGCTAACTGAGCAAGTAAGTGACGTGCCTCTTAAGACGTTATCGCTTATCCCTACTGCGGAAGTGCCGGTAACGAACATGGTTCGTGACACGATTACTGATGAAGCTGAACTGCCACTTAAGATGACAGCTCACACACCATGTTTCCGTTCTGAAGCGGGTTCTTACGGACGTGACACTCGTGGTCTTATCCGTATGCACCAATTCGACAAAGTTGAATTAGTACAAATTACTAAGCCAGAAGACTCAATGGCAGCGCTTGAAGAGCTAACTGGTCACGCTGAGAAAGTACTTCAACTTCTAGAGCTTCCTTACCGTAAAGTGATTCTATGTACGGGTGACATGGGCTTCGGTTCTGCGAAAACTTACGACTTAGAAGTCTGGGTTCCAGCACAAGAGACATACCGTGAAATTTCTTCTTGTTCAAACATGTGGGATTTCCAAGCGCGTCGTATGCAAGCTCGTTTCCGTCGTAAAGGCGAGAAGAAACCTGAACTTGTACACACACTTAACGGTTCTGGTCTTGCTGTTGGTCGTACTATGGTTGCTATTCTTGAGAACAACCAAGAAGCAGATGGCCGTATTGCTATCCCAACAGTACTTCAACCATACATGGGCGGCGTAACGCACATCGGTTAATACCAATTTAGGTTCATCGAATTTAGATTAGTCTATCTCGTTAGAATTGTTAAAAGGCTTTGCTGTAATGGCAAAGCCTTTTTTGTATGCGGACGTTGTTTAAATAGAAGCTACATATATGAGAAGGCAGCCTCGGAAGTATTGTTTGCTTGTTTCCAGGCCAAATCTGCTTGCTTACATGCCAGAAGCGCCTTTCGGTAATAGTTTTGATAGTTGTTTTGTGTCAGCTCATCAATCGTATAAAGCTGTGTGATCACTTCGTCACATTGCTTAATGATGGTTAGCACTTGTTTTGCACCCATTGAATCAGGCCAAATAACAGAGAGCAATTTTATCGTATTCATACATACGTTCTTGATCATCGGACATCGTTTATGAATATCTAAGTAAGTCACAAGCACCTGTTTGTAGTCTGACTTTGCTAGTTTGATGCCGATATTCTTCTCTTTGAGCCAGTTCATTTTTGCGGTGTTGCGATGTTTCATCTCAGTGCACATCGTTATCTGACTTGAAACCACTGTCTCGCTCGCTGTTTTCACTATCAACATGCTGCAACGGTTTTCCGCAATTTTAAACTCGTTTTCACAGCTCATCCTATCCAATAACCATGCATGGTGATAAATCACAGGGAAGGCATCAAAGTCATTCTTGTCGTGCAATGCGGTTAGTATAGTGACTGCTTTTTGATATTGGTTAGCTTCCATCGCGATGTGAGCTGCGATAAGTGCTAAGTCAGTTTGAAGCCCTGATCTTGCCTCGGTAGGGATCTTCGAAATTAAGTAATTGACGTGACCCAAATTCGCTTGCTTATCGATGCCATCTGAGGCGCAATAGAGCAAGAATCGTATATGACTTAGCTTCATATATAGGTTGTCTCGAAAGGTGTCCTTATTGATTTGCACATGGTTTTGGTAGTGGAATAGCGCTGTTTTAGTATCATTAACCGATAAGCATAGATTTGCGATTGCAAGCTCTCTCTCAGAGTTACCTGGTGTTAGTTTACTCGCTAACTTGAAGTGAGCAATGGCTGCCGGAACCTTATTGCTGATCAGGTTTACTTGAGCTGCTTGGTCTCGATACAAAGTGCAGGTTGGCGCAGAATTGATCAAACTTTCAATCATCGACTGTGCTTCGCTAAGCTGCCCCAAATTCGCAAGGCTGTTTGCTAATCCTGCTTGAGCCCAATCAAAACTGCCTTCATCTATCGCTTTCTGATAGACATTCTTGGCTTCCTCGTAGAGCTCTAGTTTTGATAGAAAGCTCCCTCGAAATTGCTGGATTGTTGCGAAGTATTCGGGATGAAACGCGGCAAGCCCTTCGCAATGCTCTAGGCCCGCTTCATAGTTATTTTCTCTCTCAGCCTTATAAATGTCTTGTAAAATCAGCTTCTTCCTTAAGGAACTGGTGATGCGCTGTTTTAGAGTTTCGCGGTTAAACGGTTTTAACAAATAGTTGTCAGGTCGTAGTTCAAGGATAGGGCGTATCGATAGAGCTGAATTTTCACCTGTAACAAGAATAAATATTCCGTCATCTTTTAATCTGTTGGCTTGCTTCAATTCTTCAAATAGCTGTTTGCCGTTGATCGTGTTACCAAAGTTGTAATCACAAATGATGACATCAAAAGTTGAGTCATTCGTGATGGTCATTGCAACACGAGGTGATTTCGCAATGGCAATCAAACGTTCTGAAAAACCAATATGAACCAGCATGTTACGAATAGTTGATAACACTATCGTTGAGTCATCAATGATAAGTGCATTTAGTTGGGTTAATTTCATGCTTACTTTAAATTATTTACTGACGTGAATTACGTAGCTATTGCGGATTGTCTTGATGTCTTGCACGACCGACAAAACAAGAAGCGTTAGGTTTCTACGAAGTTGATATAAGCCTTCGCTAGAATTGGATTCTTTTTTTGCGAATATTTTTATCTAATAGGAGTTAAAAATATTGGCTAATTTGATTCTGAGATGAACTCGAATAAGGAAGGTCATTCATTATATTCAGTACCAAAATGGCGCGTATTTTATGACGGCTTTTTACCCGATAGGTAACACTCTTTTGCTAATTGTTTTTATGGAGAGGATTAAATTTATTTGTGGGGTTTTTCGAGTTCAAATCAAAGATAAAACAATGGCTTGGGGTGTGTTTGTTGGCTGGTTTTTCACGTGAAGGAGAAGCCGCCATTAGTATTTTATGGGCGGCTTATAGGTTTTCTAAATGATGTTTGTTAAATCAACTTGGTTTGAAGCAAGCAGATTGTTGGAGGGCTTTATCAATAGATGAAACAAGTTGTTCGATGTGCTCAGCCTTGCTAATGAAAGGAGGCATCATATAAATCAACTTCCCGAACGGACGTATCCAAACGCCTTGTTCAACAAAGTGAGCTTGGATGGTTTCCATATCGACAGGTGTGTGGGTTTCAACGACGCCAATAGCGCCCAACCAGCGAACATCTTTGACAAGAGCATGCTTGAGTAGAGGCGGTAGTAACTCAGAAAAGAGTTGTTCAATCTGATGAGTCTGATTTTGCCAATGACCTTGCTCTATGATGGACAAACTTGCCGCACCTACTGCACAAGCTAAAGGGTTGCCCATGAAGGTTGGCCCGTGCATAAAGCAGCCTGCTTCACCGCCACATACCGTGTCAGCAACTTCTTTACTCGCAAGCGTCGCTGACAATGTCATATAGCCACCAGTTAAAGCCTTGCCTACGCATAAGATGTCCGGTTTGACATCGGCATGCTCACAAGCGAACAGTTTCCCTGTGCGGCCAAATCCGGTTGCAATCTCATCCAAAATAAGTAATACGTTGAATTCATCACACAGTAGGCGAATTTGTTTTAGGAACTCAGGGTGGTAGATGCGCATGCCGCCAGCGCCTTGAACGATAGGCTCTAAGATTACGGCGGCAACCTCTTCATGATGGGCTGTGAGTTTCTCTCGAAAGCTATTGATGTCACTTGAATTCCAATCATCCCAAAACCCCGTTTTTGGCGAATCAGCAAAAATGTGCTCAGGCAAAAAGCCTTTGTAGAGGCTGTGCATCGAGTTATCTGGATCGGTCACCGACATTGCCGCAAAGGTATCACCGTGGTAACCATCTCTCAACGTGAGGAATTTTGAACGAGGTTGCCCTTTAGCGTGCCAGTATTGGAGAGCCATCTTGAGACTAACCTCTACGGCTACTGAACCTGAATCAGCCAAGAATACGTGCTCGAGATTATTTGGTGCTAGGTTCAAAAGTTTCTTACATAAATCGATAGCAGGCTGGTGGGTGATACCTCCAAACATAACATGCGAAACCTTATCGATTTGGCTGTGAGCTGCAGCATTGAGCTCTGGATGATTGTAGCCGTGGATGGTTGACCACCAAGAGGACATACCATCAATAATTCGTTTTCCGCCCTCTAATTCTAGGTAAACGCCGTCTGCGTTAGTGACTGGGTAGCAGGTCAGAGGTGTCAACGTTGATGTATAAGGATGCCAGATATGCTGGCGGTCAAAGGCGAGATCCATAGTAACTTCCATTCTTGGTGTGGCTAATAAATAACCAAATGTAAACTTTTGATATTATCAATGTGTTGACAGTCTAAAGCTTGTCGGTAGACTATCCAAGCATAAATACAATCTCTATTGATAGAGATGTAACATCAAATAATAAAAAAGGATCGACACGTGGAAGTTCGTCATGACTGGACAGTTGCTGAAGTAAGAGCACTGCTTGAAAAACCGTTTATGGATTTAATGTTTGAAGCTCAAGTGGTTCATAGACAGTACCAAGAGCACAACCACGTGCAGGTGAGTACGCTTCTATCAATTAAGACAGGTGCTTGTCCTGAAGATTGTAAGTATTGCCCTCAGAGTGCTCACTACCGAACGGATGTCGACAAAGAACGCTTAATGGAAGTCGAGCGTGTTTTGGATGCGGCGCAAAAAGCTAAGAACGCAGGCTCGACTCGCTTCTGTATGGGCGCGGCATGGAAAAACCCGAAAGAACGCGATATGCCTCACCTAACTGACATGATCAAAGGTGTGAAAGGCATGGGCCTAGAAACATGTATGACACTAGGCATGTTAACGCCTGATCAAGCAGGTGAGCTAGCGGACGCAGGTTTGGATTACTACAACCATAACCTTGATACGTCTCCGGAGTTCTACGGCAGCATCATCACCACTCGTACTTACCAAGACCGTTTAGATACGCTATCTCATGTGCGTGATGCCGGTATGAAGATCTGTTCTGGTGGTATTATTGGTATGGGCGAAAGTACCAATGACCGTGCAGGCCTGCTTGTAGAGCTTGCGAACCTTCCTGTTCACCCAGAAAGTGTACCAATCAATATGCTTGTGAAAGTCAAAGGCACACCGATGGAAAACGTCGATGATGTTGAATCTTTTGACTTCATTAAATTGATTGCGATTGCTCGTATAATGATGCCTATGTCTGCGGTTCGTTTATCAGCAGGCCGTGAGAACATGAACGAACAGATGCAAGCGATGTGTTTCATGGCGGGTGCGAATTCTATCTTCTACGGCTGTAAGCTACTGACTACGCCAAACCCAGATGAAGACACGGACATGCAGCTGTTTAAGAAGTTAGGTATCAACAGCCAACAGGTGGCTCAGAAGCCTGACGAAATTCAAGAAAATGAACTGTTAGATCAAGTGGTGGAGCGGGTTGCTGCTCGTCCAACGAAAGATGACATGTTCTACGATGCCACTGTTTAAATCGCGCATCAAAAGTGCCCTTGCTCATCGCCGTGAGCAAGGGTTAACTCGTCAACTTAAGGTACTCGAAAACAGTAATGGCCCTTTGCTTACTAGCGAAGGTTCTAGCTTCATTAATTTTTCGAGTAATGACTATTTAGGCTTGGCAAACGATCTTGAGTTGGTAAATGCGTGGCAAACTGGTCTTTCTCAGTATGGCGTCGGCAGTGCGGCATCGCCATTGGTCACAGGTTTTAGTCCTGCTCATCGAAATTTAGAGGCTCAGTTGTGTGAATGGCTCAGCTTTGAACGCGCCATTCTCTTTAACTCTGGTTTCAGTGCTAACCAAGCTTTGTTGTTTTCTCTGCTCGAAAAAGACGACTTTCTGTTGCAAGACAAACTTAACCACGCCTCCCTGACAGAAGCGGGGATACTTTCACCTGCAACCATGAAACGCTTTAAGCATAACGACACGCAACATTTAGAGTCGCTATTGAGTAAAACTCCACAATCTTTGGTCGTGACTGAGGGTGTGTTCAGCATGGATGGTGATCAAGCGCCTCTCAGTCAGATATCTAGCCTGACTAGTCAATACGACAGTTGGTTGGCGGTTGATGATGCCCACGGTATTGGCGTATTAGGTGATAAAGGGGCAGGGAGCTGCAGTGCGGCACAAATCTCCCCCGATATTTTGGTGGTGACCTTTGGTAAAGCATTTGGCCTTTCTGGTGCTGCGATTCTTTGTTCGTCAGAGGTGGGTGATTACTTAACTCAGTTTGCTCGGCATCATGTGTATTCGACGGCGATGCCACCTTCACAAGCGGTGGCTTTATCTCATGCGTGTCAGATGATTCAGACGCAAGAGTGGCGTCGTGAGAAGTTGACAGAACTTGGCGCCCTTTATGCTGAGCAGATGAGTGGCGTGAAAGGCTTTATTGATACTCAGACGCCGATCAAGCCATTTTTAATCGGCGAAGCCCAAGCTGCACTATCTATTGCTGAAGAGTTAAAGCGCAATCAAGTTTGGGTAACGGCAATAAGGCCACCAACGGTGCCTATTGGGACTGCTCGTTTGCGTATTACCTTAACGGCGAACCATAGTCAGGAACAGATTCTTCAGTTAACTGACTCGTTGCTTCAAGCAATAGAGCGAAGCAACGACTCTGGAAGCAAACCAAGCATAGAATCAAGCTTTGAATTAAAGAAAGAGGCTCAGTAAATGTCACAAGAAGCAGTAGTGCATAATTACGTAAGCCAAGATAAGAGTGCGATTGCTGAAGCCTTCGGCAAAGCAGCTGCAACCTATGACAAACACGCTGAGTTTCAGCGCGATGTAGGCCACCGACTATTGGACAAGCTACCGAGTGACCTCTCTGGGTTAAAGGTGCTCGATCTAGGTTGTGGTACAGGGTATTTCTCTGAACAGTTAGTTAAGCGAGGTGCTGCAGTGGTATGTGCTGACCTTTCCAATGGAATGTTGGACGAAGCAAAACAGCGCTGTGGTGTATCAGTCTCTTCATATCAACAAGCCGATGCCGAGCAATTACCGTTTGAAGACGGGCACTTTGACATCGTTTTCTCTAGCCTTGCGTTGCAATGGTGTGACGACTTGTCGTCGCCTTTGAGAGAGATGAAGCGTGTTACAGCGGTTGGTGGACGTGTTATTTTCTCAACTTTGCTTGATGGATCACTGTTTGAACTGAAAAAGTCGTGGTCCAAAATTGACGCACATCAACACGTTAACCATTTTATTACAATCAATCAGGTAAAAATTGCGTTAGCGCAATCTAGCTGTACGGCTCATCAACTAGACTTGCCCACCATCACCGTTTGGTACGACACTGCGTTTGAACTGATGCGCGACCTTAAAGGTATCGGCGCTAATCACGTAAGTGGTCGCTCACAAGGTTTAACAAGTCGCCGCATGTTGCAGCTTGTTGAACGGGAATATCGAGAGTTTAAAAACCATCAAGGTTTCTTGCCAGCAACATATCAAGTTTGTTTAGGGGTTATTCAATTATGATTGATGCATTATTCATTGCAGGTACGGATACCGAAGTGGGAAAAACTGTGGTTTCAAAAGCGATTCTTCAAGCTTTGGCCGCACAAGATTTATCAACAATTGGTTATAAGCCAGTTGCAGCAGGGTGTGAACAATACCCTGAAGGGTTACGTAACAGTGATGCATTGCACCTTCAAGAAGCTGCGACGCAAGATATCGCCTACGAAGACGTTAATCCGTATGCGCTGTTGCTACCATCATCACCACACATTGCAGCAAAGCATGATGGTGTGGTGATTGATGAAACCGTATTATCAGCTAAGTTGGCAGAGCATAAGCAAAACTCTGACATCGTGTTAGTTGAAGGTGCTGGTGGTTGGCGTGTACCGGTTTCTGATGAAGAATATTTGTCTAGCTGGGTCAAAAAAGAGCAGCTGCCAGTGGTATTGACGGTCGGCATTAAGCTTGGCTGTTTGAGTCATGCACTGCTAACTGCAGAAGTGATTCGTGCTGATGGACTGAACCTAGTAGGTTGGGTTGCAAACCGTATTAACCCAGGTACTGAACATTACGCCGAAATTATAGCGATGCTTGAAGATAAGCTAGGTGCTCCGAAGTTGGGGGAGATCCCTTACGTACCAAGAGCGGAGTCTAAGGACATCGGTAAATATATTGATGTTGCCCCGCTTCTTAATTTATAGGTTTAGCCAACTGAATCAGAAAAACCGATTGTAATTGTTACAGTCGGTTTTTTTATTTTTGCATCAGCACATTACTTTTTATCTTCTTGATTCTCTGGTTTATAGCCCATCGTTCGAATATGTTCACCGTGGATTGTGTTTTTCATTAATACCCACAAAGCTTCAAGAAATCGTTTATGCGCTTCGTGATGTCGAATGTACTTAATATGGACAAATAGATAAATAGCTATGAAAAGTAGAGTTGCTATGGTGAGGCCATAGGCTTCATATAAGGTGATTAAATTCATTTTTATCTCTCAATTTTATCTAAGTTAAGTGTTTTATTGGGCTAGATAGTTCAGCCACTTTTTGCTTCTAAACCGATGAATACATGCAAACCATTTGAACAGAGCTTCCAAGAAAAATAGAGCGAAGATCCATTGCGGGCTCAAACCCATTAATAAAGCACCTATTGCAGCCAAAGGAATACCAAAACACCATTGGGTGAGTAGATCTTGATATAAGCAGAACTTTACATCACCCCCTGCTCGTAACACGCCAACAACCATCGTTGTTGGGAGTGACCGCAAAACAATTCCGACACACAAAATCAAATAGAACTTATTGGCTAGCTCTCTAGTAGTGGCTTCCATCGAGGTAAAGAGATTTAGAATGCTGTCTTTGAGTACGTACAAAGATAGAGATACACAAAGGGTAACCAAGAATGCGGTTGCAATGAGCACGATAGCGTGTCGGTAGGCTGTCTCAAAATCTTTCGCGCCTATATGGTTACCAATAATAACGGCAGAGGCGTTGGCGATGCCGATCAAGAAGCTAAGCGAAAATGCTTCAATCGGTGTAATGATAGATAAAACAATCAGACCTTCATCGCTTGCCTGTCCCATGATTGAGGTATAGGCAAACAATCCTCCTGCCCATAATGTAAAATTCACTGTGGTAGGGAAGGCCAAACAAGTGAGTTGCTTTATGTGGGGAAACTGTAAAGCTTGTTTGATATCTGAGGAATTAAATAAGGTTACGCTTTTACTCAGTTTCAAATAGATAAGCGTAATAACAACTTCAAGCCCACAACTGATTAACGTTGCAATAGCTGCACCTTTCAATCCCATTTGCGGTGCGCCAAAGTGTCCAAAAATGAATACCCAATTCAGTGCGATATTGAGAATAATCCCAAGACTACTCAGATATAGACTGGTTGAGGCTTGATGTATCGAGCGTAAGTAGGCTGCGATGCTGCCTGTAAATGCTACGCAAAATAAACTAAAGCTGGTAAAAATCAGGTATTGAGAGCCTAAAGCTTGAACTTCAATGTTACTGGAAGATAACCCCATAACCTGTGAATTCGCCAGCGCCAGAACACCGAAAGGTAACAAGGCGAGTAAGCTTGATAGTAACCAGGTTAATGCAGTACCTCTTCTTGTCCCTTGGTGATCTTTTTTTCCAAAATATTGAGCAATTAAGATCGCTCCGGCGGTTGTTACACCAGAGAGAATAATGGTAGCAACAAATAAGGCTCGGCTAGCAACGCCTGCGGCAGCGATGTCATTTTCGCTCAATTGACCAATCATGATTAGGTCAATTACTCCTTTGCTAGAAAAAAAGATACTTTGTAGCGTTATAGGGATCGCGAGAGCAAAAAGCTGCTTTAAGAGTGGAGCATTAAATTGCGCCAATGGATTTGAAGTTATTGTTCTTTTTTTGGGAGTCATAGCACTAGCAAGTAAGAAATACTGCTAGCAATTATGATTGTACTTTAGCACCATATAAAACCACTTATGATGGGGTTTTACGTTCAAGAGGCCGTATGCATACATTGGAACAATTGCGAGCTTTTGTCGCTGTCTACGATGAACATTCGTTTAGTGCTGCGGGACGTCGTTTAAAGAAAGACCGTACTACTATTCGAGAGTTGGTTAAATCTTACGAAGATTCATTAGGTTATGATCTTTTTACTATCATAGGAAGAAAGGCAGTCGCGACCTCAGCAGCAGAAAAACTCTACCCACACGCTATTTTGGTCATTCGACAAGATAGTAAGTTGGCAGAAATCAGTAAGTTTTTATTTACCGATTCGAGAACACATTTCAATATCGGCTATGACACTGACTTTCCTTTTGATTTTTTGAAATGCCTAGAGTTATGGGCAGCAAAATCTTTTCCATTGGTCAGTATTAATTGGCTAGCAAGAAACCGTGAAATTGGGCTAGAGGATTTGAAAAGCGCAGAGTTAGACTTTGCTTTTTTCCCCACAAGAGGTTCAATTTCATTGACGTTCCCTGCCTATTTTCAACACCTTGGTTATGTCGATTATGGGTTATACGTTGGATCGAATTCTAGATTAGCGACTAAAGCAAGTTTTGACCTCGAAGATGTGCAGTTGGGGACTCAATATTTGAGTGAAAATGCCTTAAAAGCAGGGGGAGTGATAAAAGCTTTCTCTTACAGCACGCGCGTTGTGAGCAGTAGCGATCTCATTATTCAATTGCTTCAAGAGCAAGGGTGGGCATTGCTTCCTAATCATGCGGCAGAAAATGGCGTGCGGAATGGAGGGGTACAAAAGAAAGAGACGAGCTTGCTTTGTAACGATTTGAAAGTGCCTTTTAGTTTGTTTCATACTGTTGAGCTAGAACGTGACCCATTTATTAAAGCGCTTTGTGAAGAGTGTGCTGTGCTGGCTAAACGGTATTTTCAATAGTGGTGTAGGCCATCAATTATCGACCTTGTAAGGAAGATTGAGGTGTTGTCAGTTAGTCAATATAGAGTTTTAACAACAAGAAAAGGGCTGCATTGCAGCCCTTTTGCTATGTTAAGCCTTTTGGCCATGAGTTTATAAACAACTGGCCTTTGAACAAGTCGCTATGGGTTAGTGTTCTTTTGTAAGTCCCATTAGTGCTTGTTGTGTCTCTGTGATTTTTGTCTGTGCCGCTTGCGGTGTTAGGATCCCAATCTGCTTTTTTGCTTCTTCTTCAGTAATCCCTAGGTGACAGCACAGTAAATCGATAGCCATTTGAGTGTTAGTACCTTCAACCATGATTCTTCCCTTTTTGTACATGGACTAGCCAATAAATCATCTGAAGCCACTGTAAACGGATTGTTATACCGACACCATACGACTTAGGTCTAATAGACTGGAGGTGATTCGAATATGGTCTCGTAATCAAATGTTGCAATTTAATGCTTAACCTTGTTTTCTTAATCTAAGACTATATGTATAAGTAAGTATAAGTCTTCAAGGTTGGAATAAATTGCTGTCTGCCTTGTCTATAATAATAAGTTTTATAAAAACAGCTTTCATGCGGAGATAAGTAATGAAGCGAGTAATGTTGTTCCTTGCAACCAACCTAGCGGTTGTATTGGTACTAAGTGTTGTTCTTAATATTGTATACGCAGTTACAGGTATGCAACCTGGTAGCCTATCAGGCTTATTGGTGATGGCTGCAGTATTTGGCTTTGGTGGCTCATTCATTTCATTGATGATGTCAAAGAAAATGGCGCTACGATCGGTAGGCGGTATGGTCATTGAAAGTCCACGTAACGAAACCGAACATTGGTTGATGGAGACAGTAAGCCGTCAGTCTCAACAAGTTGGTATTGGTATGCCAACGGTGGCGATTTACGATTCGCCAGACATCAACGCGTTTGCGACGGGCGCTAAGCGTAATGATTCATTAGTAGCAGTCTCTACGGGTCTGCTACACAACATGACGCGTGATGAAGCTGAAGCAGTGTTAGCGCATGAAGTGAGTCACATCGCGAACGGTGATATGGTGACCATGACGCTAATGCAGGGCGTGGTGAACACGTTCGTTATCTTCCTATCTCGTTTCATCGCCAACATTGTTGCGTCGAATGACAACGAAGAAGAGGGTGGCAGTAACATGATGGTGTACTTTGGTGTGTCTATGGTGCTGGAATTAGTATTTGGTTTCTTAGCAAGCTTCATTACGATGTGGTACAGCCGTCATCGTGAATTCCATGCCGATGCAGGTGCTGCGCACTTAGTAGGTAAAGAGAAGATGATAGCAGCACTAGAACGTCTTAAGGTGAGCCATGAGCCACAACTAGAAGGTTCTATGATGGCATTTGGTATCAACGGCAAGAAATCGCTTACTGAGCTTCTGATGAGCCACCCACCACTAGACAAGCGTATTGCATCTCTACGTAACATGTAATCGCTACGTAATTCTCAGTCGCTAGTCGACAAGAGACCTTTTAAAGGCTTCCTTCGGGAGGCCTTTTTTGATTTTGGTGTTCAAGACAGTAAGTATCCGAGGGATATGTGTCTGGTGATAGAGGGTTACTAGTGATGAAGCGTTGCGATATTTATTGGTTGATATCGCACGGACTGACATGTGTAGGGTAATTAGGAGGGGGGCTATGTTCTTTTGATTACAGCTCTTGCTCAGTGCACTTTCTTCCGCTCAACAAAAAGGCTTCCACATGGGAAGCCTTAGTCTATTCTGTGATTCGAAATTCGAATCTTACAGCTTGTCAGTTAGCTCGATAGCTTGACCGATGTAGTTCGCTGGAGTCATCTCTTTCAGACGAACTTTCTCGTCTGCAGGGATTTCAAGGCCGTCGATGAATGCACGCATGCCTTCGCCATCTACACGTTTACCACGAGTTAGCTCTTTTAGCTTCTCGTATGGCTTCTCGATGCCGTAACGGCGCATTACTGTTTGTACTGGTTCTGCTAGTACTTCCCAGTTCTTGTCTAGTTCAGCAAGTAGCGCTTCACGGTTAACTTCTAGCTTACTAATACCTTTCAGAGTCGAAGTGTATGCAATGATAGCGTAGCCAACACCAACACCTAGGTTACGAAGAACCGTAGAGTCAGTAAGGTCACGCTGCCAGCGAGAAACTGGAAGTTTTTGTGCAAGGTGGCTGAATACTGCGTTTGCTAGACCAAGGTTGCCTTCAGAGTTTTCGAAGTCAATTGGGTTAACTTTATGCGGCATTGTAGAAGAACCGATTTCGCCAGCAATAGTCTTCTGCTTGAAGTGACCAAGAGCGATGTAGCCCCAAACGTCACGGTCGAAGTCTAGAAGGATAGTGTTGAAACGAGCAACAGCGTCGAATAGCTCAGCGATGTAATCGTGAGGTTCGATTTGAGTTGTGTACGGGTTCCAAGTTACGCCAAGAGATTCAGTGATGAACTCTTCGCTGAACTGGTGCCATTCAACTTCTGGGTATGCAGAAAGGTGTGCGTTGTAGTTACCTACAGCACCGTTGATTTTCGCTAGGATCTCAACGTTTTCGATTTGCTTGTATTGACGTTCCATACGGTACGCAACGTTAGCCATCTCTTTACCCATAGTAGAAGGAGAAGCAGGCTGACCGTGCGTACGAGACAGTAATGGAATGTCACGGTACTCGTTCGCAAGCGCTTTGATAGCATCAATTACGTTACGGATTTCTGGAAGAATCACTGTGTCACGAGCTTCTTTAAGCATAAGCGCGTGAGATGTGTTGTTGATGTCTTCAGAAGTACATGCAAAGTGAATAAATTCGTTTACAGCGTGAAGTTCAGGAACGCCAGCAACTTTCTCTTTCAAGAAGTACTCAACCGCTTTAACGTCGTGGTTAGTCGTGCGCTCGATCTCTTTGATACGTAGAGCATCTTCTTCACTGAAGTTAGCAGCTAGTTCATCAAGAAACTGGTTAGCTTCTGCACTGAACGCTGGTACTTCTTTGATTGCATCTGTAGCTGCAAGCTTTTGTAACCAACGAACTTCAACGATAGAGCGGTACTTTAGTAGGCCAAACTCACTAAAGATGCTGCGTAATGCAACAGTCTTGCTTCCGTAACGGCCGTCTACTGGTGAAACAGCAGTCAATGCTGACAGTTCCATGGTGTTCTCCTGAATTGAATTTTCTAAATTTTGAGAGGTTTATACCAGTAACAATCTCAATTGTCACGCATATTGCGCAATCGTTTGCGTGAGAGTTGTGTTGGTACAAAAAACAAGCTCGCGACGAGGCGCGAGCTAATAAATCACATGCGAGCTAGCAGGATTTGAGCCTGCTCGATCATCTTCTTGCGACCGAAGATAAGGTGGCGACGTTTACCGCCAACTTGACGCCATAACACAGCGCTTCGAATTCCTGATAACAGCAGGGCACGAACCTTATGCTGGCTCGACGTCTGTTGAAGTACAGCTGGCGTACCAGAAACCTGAATACGCGGGCCGATAGGGCTCACAACATCAAGGTAGATACTGGCTAGGTTGCTGATCATTTGCTCGTCAAACAGATCAAAGTGTTCAGTTTGACGTTCTGCAGTTTGAATACGGTCGCCAAGCTGAGACATAGAGTCGTTACGAGAAGATAGCTTACGCTCAAGTGCCATCAAGCTGATGATGTAGCGAGTAATATCGCTACCAGCGGGAGTACTATCGATACCTTTTACTAAGCACTTAAGGCCAAGCTTTAGGTTCGCTTCACGTCCAAAGACACCCACGGTGTTCGCTGGATTGGTATTTAAAATGGCACTGAGTGAAGCTTCGAAGGCATCTTTATCACAATGGCCGTCTTTCGCTACTTGTTGAACCAAAGCCACAGCTTGGCAAATTCCAGCGAAAGCAATAGTACGGTCATAAAGTGTATTAGCCACGTAGTAACTCCTAGTTGTCTTCTATTGTTTGTCGTTCGATTATTGGTTAGATGCGCTTTTCAATGATACCACCACCAAGACATACGTTGTCTAGGTAGAACACTGCTGATTGACCTGGGGTCACCGCAATTTGTGGTTCGTCAAAAATAACCTTAATGTTATCATCATCAATTGGGATGATTGTACAAGGAATATCGGTCTGACGGTAACGTGTTTTTACCGTGCACGTCATAACTTCAGTAATTGGTGTGCGATTAACCCAATGAAGCTGAGAAGCGATCAAACCTTCTGATTTTAAAAGAGGGTGGTCTTTACCTTGTACCGCGATCAGAACATTACGTTTAAGATCTTTTTCACCAACAAACCATGGTTCTTCATTACCGCCGCCACCTTTGGTGCCACCGATATGCAGGCCTTTACGTTGGCCTAGTGTGTGGTACATCAAGCCTTGGTGTTGCCCAATAACTTGGCCTTCTGGTGTCTCGATGTTTCCCGGTTGAGCGGGTAGGTATTTGCCTAAGAACTCAGTGAACTTGCGCTCACCAATAAAGCAGATGCCTGTTGAATCTTTCTTTTTCGCAGTGATCAAGTCTTGCTCTTCAGCAATACGTCGTACTTCTGGCTTCTCTAATTCACCCACAGGGAATAGGCTGCGTGCCACTTGATCTGAGCTTAGCGTATAAAGGAAATAACTTTGGTCTTTATTGCCGTCTAGGCCGCGTAGCATTTCTGGCTTCGCACCAGCGTCTAGCTCTTCTTGTGTTGGGAAAGTACGACGAACATAGTGACCCATCGCGATGTAGTCTGCGTCTAATACTTCATCCGCAAACTCTAAGAATGCTTTGAATTTGATTTCTTTGTTACAAAGGATATCTGGGTTCGGTGTACGACCCGCTTTGTATTCTTCCAGAAAGTACTCGAATACATTATCCCAGTACTCTGCTGCAAAGTTGATAGTGTGAAGGTGGATACCTAACTTGTCACATACCGCTTGAGCATCAGCAAGGTCTTCAGCTGCCGTGCAGTATTCTTCGTTATCGTCTTCTTCCCAGTTTTTCATGAAAAGGCCTTCTACCTGATAGCCTTGTTGCTGAAGAAGATACGCCGATACTGACGAATCTACACCGCCGGACATACCGACAATTACTTTCTTTTCGCTGTTTCCAGAGCTGATATCTGACATGTCTAAACACCGTTACTATTACTTGGTCGCAGATTCTAACAGAAAGAGAAACACCGTGACAGATCCGAGACCGGAATCACAGTTTCATTTGCACAAATAATGCGCTGACTTCGTTAGAGAATCGCATGAACGCGAGGAGACTCGCTAGGATGTCAGATCTATATGTGGCATAGTCGCTCAAAATCCAAGAGCTGAGATAAAAAATGTCTGAACAAAATGAGTTTATGCAAGAAGAACAGTTGATCGAGATTATCGAGAACCAACTTGAAGATGGACAACCAGTAAAAGTTAAAGAGACGCTAATGCGTTTAATGATGACAGGTACACCTCGTGAAGAGGCAATTGCAGCGATGGCATGTGCACTGGCAATTGAAGTATTTGATGTAATGAAAAACGGCGCAGAGTTTAATCAGAAACGTTACGCCGAGCATTTGGGCATGCTGCCTGATCTTAGCTTTATGGAAGGCGAATAAAAAAATAGCCTAGCAAACGTTTGCTATAGTTTGAAAGATTGCCGCGTTAAATATAGCGCGGTAGAATCCGCCACCTATTTCCCCTTGACTTAGACTAGCCCTATGAAATTCCCTGGACAACGTAAATCAAAGCACTATTTTCCGGTTCACGCTCGTGACCCTTTAGTAAGCCAAGCTCAAACGAGCAAAAGAATGTCACGTACCCATATTATCGGTATTGACCAAACTTTGGTGGATATTGAAGCAAAGGTGAGTTCTGAGCTAATCGAGAAATATGGCTTAAGTAAGGGACACTCTTTGGTTATTGGTGATGAAGCTGCTGAATCTTTGTATCAAGAATTAAAAGAACAGTGCCTGATCACTAATGAATACGCAGGTGGCACGATCGGTAACACATTACACAATTACTCAGTATTGGCGGATGACCGTTCAACACTGTTAGGTGTAATGAGCCAAGATATTAAAATTGGTAGCTACGGTTACCGCTATTTATGTAATACATCAAGCAGAATGGATCTGAACCATTTACAAGGGGTAGATGGCGCAATTGGTCGCTGCTTTGCATTAATTACAGAAGATGGTGAACGTACTTTCGCAATTAGCGAAGGACAAATGAACCAATTAAAACCAGAAAGCATCCCTGAGAAAATTTTCAAAAGTGCTTCTGCTTTAGTATTAACGGCGTATTTAGTTCGTTGTAAACCAGGTGACCCTATGCCTGAAGCAACAATGAAAGCTATTGAGTACGCGAAGAAATACGATGTACCTGTTGTTTTAACGCTTGGTACTAAATTCGTTATTCAAGATGATCCAGAGTTTTGGAAAGATTTCCTTGAACAACATGTAACCGTTGTTGCAATGAACGAAGACGAGGCTGAAGCATTAACTGGTGAAAGCGATCCTCTAGCTGCTTCAGACAAAGCACTAGATTGGGTAGACTTAGTTCTATGTACAGCAGGCCCTGTGGGCTTGTTTATGGCGGGTTACACAGAAGATGCAGTGAAGCGTGAAACATCATTACCGTTGTTACCAGGCTCGATTGCTGAATTTAACCGTTATGAGTTTAGTCGTCCCGCACATAAAGATTTATGCGAAAATCCAACGAAAATCTATTCGCATATCGCACCTTACATGGGCGGCCCAGAAAAGATTAAGAATACTAATGGTGCCGGTGATGCTGCGTTGTCTGCTCTATTACATGATATGGCCGCTAATAAGTACCATAAAGAAAATGTGCCTAACTCAAGTAAGCATCAGCATTCATTCTTGACGTATTCTTCTTTCTCACAAGTTTGTAAATATTCAAACCGCGCAAGTTATGAAGTATTAGTTCAGCACTCGCCACGATTATCTCGAGGCCTTCCTGAAAGAGAAGATAGTCTAGAAGAAGCGTACTGGGAAAGATAAGGCATTTTTTTGATTTATATTTCTAATAGTGATGACCCGTCCTGATATGGGTTGACACTTGATTGACTAAAACGCTCGATGTACTTCATCGGGCGTTTTGTATTTTAGAGCTGTGTGAGGCCTATATTCATTATAGATTTTTACTGATTCGGCGACCATTTTCTTTGCTTCATCTAAATCATTAGGCTTATTCAACAGATACTCCATCTTCAGTATTCCGTTGATCCTCTCTGCCAACGCATTCTGATAACAGTCATAGCCATCAGTCATTGAGCAAGATACATCATACTGTCGATGCAACTCTTGGTATTCAACAGAGCAGTACTGAACACCTCGATCTGAGTGATGTACAAGCTCACCTGTATTCTTCCGTTCTTTCAACGCGTTTAAAAAGGCCTGCTTGACCGTGCGAGCTTTCATATCATCACTTATGTGATAGCCCACGATTTTTCTTGAGTAAGCGTCCGTCACTAAACTGAGATAAGTACTACCACGCCGCGTTGCTAGATAAGTAATATCGGCAACCCATAATTGCTCTGGTCTTTCCGGTATTAAGCCTTCTTTGACACGATTCGGATGGCAGTAAAAGCGATGATTACTGTTTGTGGTTCGATGATAAGCCCTTCGATTCTGCACTAATAATCGATTCATTCTCAGCAGAGAGAATAAGCGGTCTCGCCCTATTTCAATATCGTTCTGAGCAAGTAAATACTTGATCTTACGAGTTCCTATACGAGGGTGCATCATCCTTTGCTCCTTCACAAAACCGAGTACTGATTCATCTTTCTTTGTCTGATGAATTTCTGCAACACAGCGCTTGTAGAAAGCTTGTCGTGTAATACCTATGAAGTGACAAGCTTTAGTGACGGTCAACTTTCTGACCGTTTTTTCCTTAATAACTCGGCCTTGCGCTTCTTTGAGATTCGGACACCGAAATCTCGATCCATGACTTTTACAACCGCTTCAAAGAACTCAGCTTTGAGCTGAGTCTCTTCTAATTGCTGCTCGAGTTCTTTGATTCGTTGCTCTGGGGTTTGAGTTGAGGAAGAGTTTGACATAGTCGCTCCTAACGCTCTCGATTGTTCTATTCCTTTAGACCAATCTAGTTGACCATGTGTACGAAGCCAAACTAAAACGGTAGAGCGACCTTGGATCCCATAACGTTCTTGAGCTTGCTTATAAGTCATTTCGCCTTTTTCAACTTGGCTTACGACTGCCAATTTAAAGGCAAGAGAATAATCTCGTTGAGTACGTCTACTTGTTGTTTTCATGACACTCTCCAATTTCATGTTGGAAATGTGTCAACCATATTTAGGACGGTACATGAAATATAAAAAAGGCTCCGAAAGGAGCCTTTTTTGTTTCTGAATATATTGAAGCCGTAAATAATACTTTAGTCGACTTAAATATTAATTCTATTGCTTAGTGGGTTATTGATTATTCACTTAGCAAACTCGATGCCTTAAAGAGCAAACTCTTCTAGAGATTTACCAGCATCTAGTTGTTCTTGGATAGCTGAAGGCGTACGGCCTTGACCTGTCCAAGTTTTCTCGTCGCCATTCGCGTCTACGTATTTGTATTTCGCAGGGCGAGGAGCACGTTTAGATTTTGTTGTTTTAGATTTTGCTTCACCAGAAAGTGCAGCAATAAGATCGGCAACATCGATTCCGTCTTTTGCAATTTGTTCTGCGATAGCAGAAAGTTTAGCTTCTTGCTCTGCTTTTGCTGCGCGTTCTTCAGCTTCAGACTCTTGACGTTCTTGTACAACAATAGTCAGCTTGTCTAGCGCTTCTTCAAGTTGCTCAAGAGTTAATTCACGTGAGAACGCACGAAGGCTACGGATATTTAATAGAGTTTTTGTTAATTCAGACATGATACTTCCCATCAAGGTAAACTAAATAATCCTCCTAATAATAAACAGAGGCTAAGAATAAAACAAATAGTATTTCTTCTATTAGTTATTTAAATAAAAAAATGAGACGAGTGCTTTAAGATGAAAAGATAGACCTCTAATGAACTTATAATAACTATTAAGAATATCTTTAAAAAAAACAGGTGAGATCTGATATGTGTTAAGTGGAGTAATCCGTAAAAGTTGACTATTCTTCTATTGATTACTTCATTAACAAAAAACTATTTTTCTCGGAATGATATGTTGCATTGTTGCTATTGATGGGTACAATTGCGGCTACCTGATGCGGTGCTTTGGTTAATCTGTTGTTAAACTCTGGTTTACACGGTTAATAATGTTACCGCACGTAGAGGTGCAATTATAAAGAGTAGTTTTCGTTGGGGTGATGCCAATGAACGGGAATGAAAGGTGTAATTGCCGAAGTAAATTGTATATCTAAGCAATTTGCTGGGGTTGTGCTCAATAGGTACAACACTGCCATAGTCTTAATTTTAAACTATGGAGCGCTACTGTAGGGTTGGGTGAAGTGTTCACTTCCCTTTCGCTTAGTTCAACATGAGCTTGATAAGCCGTATCAAGTTTATCTGCAGTAGATCTCTAGCCAAATAAAAAACTGGTTTTTGAAGATCATGAATTTAATAGATTTTGCAACATCGCCTTTATCGCTGCTTCCTCCCTTGGTTGCCTTGACTCTTGCTATTGTTACCCGTCGTGTATTAGTTTCCTTGGGTGTCGGTATCGTCATGGGTGCGATTCTACTTGCTGACTACTCAGTAGGTAACGCAGCTAGCTACGTCTTTACTAAAGTATCTGGTGTTTTCATCGAAGATGGTGGTATTAACACTTGGAACATGAGCATCGTTGCTTTCCTAATTATCCTTGGAATGACAACGGCATTATTAACACTGTCTGGCGGTACTCGCGCATTCGCTGAGTGGGCACAGTCTCGTGTTAAGAGCAAACGTGGTTCAAAACTACTTGCTGCCTTCTTAGGCGTATTCATCTTTGTTGATGATTACTTCAACAGCTTAGCGGTAGGTGCCATCTCTCGCCCTGTAACTGACCGCTTCTACGTATCTCGCGCTAAGCTAGCTTATATCCTAGATTCAACTGCTGCTCCTATGTGTGTGATCATGCCGGCTTCTAGCTGGGGTGCTTACATAATCACTATCATTGGTGGCATCTTAGTGACACACGGTGTGACAGAGTATTCTGCACTGGGTGCTTACGTTCGCCTTATCCCAATGAACTTCTACGCTGTGTTCGCACTATTAATGGTGTTTGCCGTTGCGTGGTTTGGTTTAGATGTTGGCAAAATGCGCGAGCATGAGATTGAAGCCTCTCAAGGCCGTGGTTTTGAAGGTGATAATGATCAAAAGCAAGCGCACGATCTAAACGAAGAGCTAGATATTCAAGAGAGCGAAAACGGTTCTGTTTCTGATCTCGTTATGCCAATCGTAGCGTTAATCGTCGCGACGGTTGCAGCAATGCTTTACACCGGTGGCCAAGCGCTTACTGCTGATGGTCAAGCATTCAACTTGCTTGGTGCATTTGAAAATACAGATGTAGGTAAGTCTCTGGTTTACGGTGGTGTTATTGGTTTACTCGTTGCGCTAGCAACGGTATTCAAACAGAAACTGCCTATGGCTGATATCACAAGAACAATGTGGATTGGTGCAAGCTCAATGTTTGGCGCTATCCTTATCCTTGTATTTGCATGGACGATTGGTTCTGTTATTGGCGACATGAAAACAGGTTCGTACCTATCCTCTCTAGCAACAGGTAACATCGATTACCACTGGCTACCGGTTATCTTGTTCCTTCTTGCTGGCCTAATGGCGTTCTCGACAGGTACATCTTGGGGTACGTTCGGTATCATGTTACCGATTGCGGGTGACATGGCTGCTGCCTCTGACATCGCGCTAATTCTTCCTATGCTAAGTGCGGTTCTTGCGGGTTCTGTATTTGGTGATCACTGTTCTCCAATCTCGGATACAACGATTCTGTCTTCTACAGGTGCGCGTTGTAACCACATTGACCACGTATCGACTCAGCTCCCTTATGCGCTGTCTGTGGCGTTCGTATCGTGTATTGGTTTTATCACCCTAGGAATGACATCATCAACTGGCATTGCATTTGGCGCAGCGTCTCTAACGTTTGTTGCGGTATGTTTTGCTTTGGCTTATTTCTCTCGTTGCAAGATAGCAACGTGTAAAAGCTAATCATCATTTGATTGAATAATGAGAAGGGAGGCGTTTGCCTCCCTTTTTTTGTGTTCGTTAATTTAATTTTAAATTTCGTGAAAAAAGTTCGAATAAATGGTTGAAAAAGGGTGTCAGCTTAGTTAGTGTGGAGACAAGACAGCAAACAACCTAAGAGCTGATAAGTATGCGTAAATTAGTAATGAACATTCATCACCATCATCACCCTATCTAGTCTTTCGGGGAGATTTACGTATACCCGGGAGCAAGAATTCTCCCGGAGGTTAAGTCAAAGAATTTAGATTTAAACCCTCGGGACGACAAAGTCTTCCGAGGGTTTTTTAGTTTTAGCACTTTAAATAATCAATAAATTCAAATATTTGCACAGGGATATAGCAATGCAGACACAACGCCTAAGAATCGCAATTCAAAAGAAAGGTCGCTTAAGTAAAGAGTGCCAAGATCTACTTAA
Organism: Vibrio sp. 10N.239.312.C11; assembly: GCF_041466065.1. Taxonomy (NCBI): domain Bacteria; kingdom Pseudomonadati; phylum Pseudomonadota; class Gammaproteobacteria; order Vibrionales; family Vibrionaceae; genus Vibrio; species Vibrio sp. 10N.239.312.C11. The sequence continues at coordinate 74,462 of NZ_JBFSRZ010000001.1, read as the reverse complement.
AAAATGTGGTGTGAAATTTAACATTATGGGTGAGCGCTTAGTTGTTCATTCACTAAATATGCCAATCGACTTGTTACTCGTTCGTGATGACGACATCCCAGGTCTTATCATGGATGGTGTGGTTGACCTTGGTTTTATCGGTGAGAATGAACTAGAAGAAGTTCGCCTAGACCGTGTCGCTCTAAAGGAGCCTTCAGAGTTTCGTACACTACGTCGCTTAGACTTCGGTGGTTGCCGCCTTTCTATCGCTATCAACAAAGATGAAGAATACAACGGCCCACAAGACCTAGCGGGTAAACGTATTGCGACAACTTACCCACAATTACTAAAAGCCTACATGGACGAGCAGGGTGTTGAATTCAGCGCTTGTATGCTAACTGGCTCAGTTGAAGTTGCCCCTCGCGCAGGTCTAGCAGATGCTATCGCAGATTTAGTTTCTACAGGTGCAACGTTAGAAGCAAACGGTCTAAAGGAAGCAGAGGCTATCTTCCAATCTAAAGCAACACTGATTCAACGTGTGGGTGATTTCGATGCAGACAAAACGGCATTGATTGAAAAACTACTGACTCGTATGCAGGGTGTTCAACAAGCGAAAGAGTCGAAGTACATCATGCTTCACGCACCAACGTCTCAGCTAGAGCAAATCAAAGCTCTACTACCTGGGGCTGAAGATCCTACGGTTCTTCCTCTATCTACAGACAAAGACAAAGTTGCCGTTCACCTAGTAAGTACAGAGAACTTGTTCTGGGAAACTATGGAACAGCTGAAAGAGTTGGGTGCAAGCTCGATTCTAGTATTACCAATCGAAAAAATGATGGGGTAGTGACGATGAGAACCGTTGTTTGGCAATCTTTAAGTGAATCACAGCAAGACTCGGTATTAGAGCGTCCAGCTATTACTGAAGGTGCAAACATCACAGCGACTGTTTCTGATGTTATTGCAAAAGTACGAAATGAAGGCGATGCCGCACTTAAGGAACTGACTGAAAAGTTCGATGGTGTGACTCCAGAATCTATCCGAGTTAGTTCGGGTGAGATCGAAGAGGCATGTGCTCGTCTAACACCAGAGATGAAGCAAGCGTTGGAGCAAGCTTACAGCAACATTGCTAAGTTTCACGAAGCTCAAAAGCCACAGCCAATTAAGGTTGAAACACAGCCTGGTGTTGTGTGTGAGCAGGTGACGCGCGCGATTAATACTGTTGGACTTTATATTCCGGGTGGCAGCGCGCCACTTCCGTCAACGGTTCTTATGTTAGGTGTACCTGCTCAAATTGCGGGCTGTCGTAAGGTTGTGCTTTGCTCACCTCCGCCAATTGCTGATGAAATCTTGTATGTCGCTAATCTTTGTAAAATCGATGAGGTTTACAATGTTGGTGGTGGTCAAGCGGTTGCTGCGATGGCGTACGGGACCGAGAGCGTGGCTAAGGTTGATAAGATCTTCGGCCCAGGTAACGCTTACGTAACGGAAGCTAAACGCCAAGTAAGTAACGACTTCCGCGGCGCGGCGATTGATATGCCTGCTGGCCCGTCTGAAGTGTTAGTGATTGCAGACGAAACTGCGGATGCTGACTTCATTGCTGCTGATCTACTGAGCCAAGCTGAACATGGGCCAGATTCACAGGTTGTATTAGTAACACCATCACCAGTTATTGCCGACCAAGTAACCGATGCGGTTCAGAAGCAATTGAAAGAGCTGTCTCGTGCGAACACCGCTCAGCAAGCATTGGCTTCAAGTCTAATCATCATTGCTGAATCGATCACTCAAGCGATTGCGATTTCGAATTTCTATGGTCCTGAGCACTTGATTGTTCAGACCAAGAGTCCACGAGAATTACTGCCGTTACTAGACAATGCTGGTTCAATCTTCTTGGGTGACTGGTCTCCAGAATCTGCAGGTGACTACGCATCAGGCACAAACCACGTTCTTCCGACTTACGGCTATACCAAGACTTATTCAAGCCTAGGTTTGGCGGATTTCTCTAAGCGTATGACGGTACAAGAGTTAACAGCTGATGGCTTACAAGGCCTAGCGCCAACGGTAGTCACAATGGCGGAAGCCGAAGGTTTGGACGCACACAAACGTGCGGTGACCATCCGAGTTGAAAAATTAAATCGATTTGAACAGCTAAATAAAGCGAAATAAGGGTAGGGCATGGAAAAGTTAGCAAGAAAACAAGTTCAGGCTCTAACACCTTACTTGTCTGCAAGACGCATTGGTGGCAGCGGAGATGTATGGTTGAACGCCAACGAATCTCCGTTTGATAACGAGTACACCTTAAATCTGACTCGACTTAATCGCTACAGCGAGTGTCAGCCTAAAGAGCTAATCGATGCTTACGCTCAATATGCGGGTGTTGCACCAGAGCAAACGTTGACTACTCGTGGTGCTGACGAAGGCATTGAACTACTGATTCGTGCTTTCTGTGAGCCGAACGAAGACGCTATTCTTTACTGCCCACCCACTTACGGTATGTACGCAATCAGTGCAGAGACGATTGGTGTTGAGCGTAAAGTGGTGCCTCTGACTTCTGAATGGCAATTGGATCTTCCTGCTATTGAAGCTCAACTTGACAACGTAAAAGTGGTGTTTGTTTGTAGTCCAAATAACCCAACAGGTAACTTAGTTAACCGTAAAGACATCGTTAAACTGCTTGAAATGACACAAGACAAAGCGATTGTGGTGATGGATGAAGCGTATATCGATTTCTGCCCTGAAGCATCAACGGTGGATTTGCTTGCTCAGTATCCGAATCTAGCGATTCTTCGAACTCTCTCGAAAGCATTTGCTTTAGCGGGTTTACGTTGTGGCTTTACGCTAGCGAACAAAGAGCTTATCGATGTATTGTTAAAAGTAATTGCTCCTTATCCAGTGCCAATCCCTGTTGCTGACATTGCCGTTCAAGCTCTTTCAGAGCAAGGACTAGCGCGTGCTAAGTTCCAAGTTTTGGATTTAAGTGCTAACCGAGCGTATTTACAAGCAGGTCTATTAGGCATGCCTCAAGTAACGGTATTTGATGGTTGGGGTAACTACCTACTGGTTAAATTCCCGAACGGCGATGAGTTATTTAAAGCGGCTTGGGATACGGGCATCATTTTGCGTAATTCACCAATTGAAGACTGTGTTCGTATTAGTATTGGTAATCGCGAAGAGTGCGAAAAGACACTTGGATTCATTCGTAACTTTTATCAGTAACGAAAGGCTTACCAGTAATAACATTTGCCAGTTTGATTGGATTAATTGCAGGCTGGCAAGTGAAACCAATATTTTGGGTTAGCGTTGATTTTAGCTAGGCCAGCAGATTTAAATTAAAAGGAAGTTCAAGTGAGTAAACAACAGAAAATACTTTTTATAGACCGTGACGGCACCTTAATTGTTGAGCCGCCAGTTGACTTTCAAGTAGACCGTTTAGACAAACTAAAATTCGAACCGTTAGTGATTCCTAGCCTACTTGCACTGCAAGATGCGGGTTATCGCTTAGTGATGGTGACTAACCAAGATGGTCTAGGTACAGATAGCTACCCGCAAGAAGAGTTCGATGCTCCACACAATATGATGATGGAGTTCTTTGAGTCTCAGGGCGTTAAGTTTGATGATGTTCTAATCTGCCCTCACTTTGATGAAGACAGTTGCTCTTGCCGCAAGCCTAAGCTGGGTATGGTTAAAGAATACCTACAGGGCGGTAAAGTTGACTTCCAAAAGTCAGTCGTGATTGGTGATCGAATGACGGATCTTCAACTTGCTGAGAACATGGCAATTCGTGGTATCCAATATGGCCCGGATGCAGAAACTGAAGGCACGCTTAACTGGCCACAAATCGTTAAAGATCTGACGGTTAATTCGCGCATTGCTGAAGTGGTTCGTACCACTAAAGAAACGGACATCAAGGTGGCAGTAAACCTTGATGAAACCGGTGGCAACAAGATCGACACAGGCATGGGCTTCTTCGATCACATGCTTGATCAAATCGCGACACACGGCGGTTTCCAAATGAACCTGACTGTGAAGGGCGATCTACACATTGATGATCACCACACAGTAGAAGATACCGCTCTTGCTTTAGGCCAAGCATTGAAAGATGCATTAGGCGATAAACGTGGTATTGGCCGCTTTGGTTTCAGCCTACCAATGGATGAGTGTTTGGCTCAGTGTGCGCTAGACCTTTCTGGCCGTCCATACCTGAAGTTCGATGCTAAATTCAGCCGCGAGCAAGTGGGTGACCTTTCAACAGAGATGGTGGTTCACTTCTTCCGTTCTCTAACCGATACATTGGCTTGTACGCTACACCTTTCTTCTGACGGTAATAATGATCACCACATCATTGAGAGCCTATTCAAAGCGTTTGGCCGTACTCTTCGCCAAGCAATCAAAGTTGAAGGTAACGAGTTACCAAGCAGCAAAGGCGTTCTGTAAGGCTAACGTGAGCAAGGAAAAACAATGAAAGATCAAAAAGTCGTTATTATTGATACTGGTTGTGCCAATGTTTCCTCGGTGAAGTTTGCGATTGAACGTCTAGGCTACGCAGTTGAAATTTCAAAAGAACCAGACGTTGTTCTTGCTGCCGATAAGCTATTCCTACCCGGTGTAGGTACAGCAAGTGAGGCAATGAAGAACCTGCAAGAACGTGACCTTGTTACCCTTGTGAAGCAAGTAGAGAAGCCTCTGCTAGGTATCTGTTTAGGTATGCAGCTGTTAGGCAAACTGTCTCAAGAGAAAGGCCAAAAGGCTGACGAGTTAGTTGAATGCCTAGGTTTGTGTGATGGTGAAGTTCGTTTACTTGAAACGGGTGATTTGCCATTACCACACATGGGCTGGAACACAGTAACCGCGACACCTAATCACCCTCTATTTAAAGACATTGAAGAAGGTGAATACTTCTATTTTGTTCACAGCTTCGCAATGCCGGTGGGTGACTACACAATCGCACAATGTGATTACGGCAATCCGTTCACAGCCGCAGTGCAAAGTGGCAACTATTATGGTGTTCAGTTCCACCCAGAGCGATCTTCGAAAGCTGGCTCTAAGCTGATTCAGAATTTCTTGGAATTGTAATAAGGACTAGGCAGCGGCTAACGTTGCCCTATAAGGAATGTAAATGATTATTCCCGCGTTAGATTTAATTGAAGGTCAAGTAGTTCGCTTATTCCAAGGAGACTACGGGCAAGTAACAGAATACAAAGTAGACCCAGCTGAGCAGTTTAACTTGTACCACCAAGCTGGCGCAGGTTGGCTTCACCTTGTTGACTTAACGGGTGCAAAAGACACAACGGCTCGTCAGTTAGACTTGATTGCTAAGCTACTGGCTAGCACGCCTGCAAACATCCAGATTGGTGGTGGCGTGCGTAACGAGCAAGATGTTGTTGATCTGCTAGAAGCTGGCGCACAACGCGTTGTAGTTGGTTCTACAGCAGTTAAGCAACCTGAGTTGGTGAAAGGTTGGATGGAGAAGTACGGCGCTGAAAAAATCGTGCTGGCTCTGGATATTAACATCGACGAAAGCGGCACACGTAAAGTCGCGATTTCAGGTTGGCAAGAAGATTCAGGCGTGACCATTGAAGCGCTAATTGAAGATTACCTCACGGTTGGCCTTAAACACGTTCTGTGTACTGATATTTCACGTGATGGCACGCTAGAAGGATCAAACGTAGAGCTCTATGTTGATCTTTGTAAGCAGTACCCACAAGTACAATTCCAATCATCGGGCGGCATTGGCAGCTTAGCTGATATCGAAGCGCTTAAAGGCAGCGGTGTTGCTGGTGTGATTGTTGGTCGTGCGTTACTTGACGGCAAGTTTACCGCAGAGGAGGCATTTGCATGTTGGCAAAGCGAATAATCCCTTGTTTGGATGTCCGTGATGGACAGGTGGTTAAGGGCGTTCAGTTCCGTAACCACGAAATTATTGGTGACATCGTTCCGTTAGCGCAACGTTATGCGGAAGAGGGCGCTGATGAATTAGTATTTTACGATATCACTGCATCAAGCGATGGGCGTGTAGTCGATAAAAGCTGGGTGAAACGTGTAGCAGAAGTGATTGATATTCCTTTCTGTGTGGCTGGTGGTATTAAGTCTGCGGAAGATGCAGCACGCATTCTTGAGTTTGGTGCAGATAAAGTATCCATCAACTCGCCTGCATTGGCTAACCCACAGCTAATCACTGACCTAGCCGATAAGTTCGGCGTACAGTGTATCGTTGTCGGTATCGATTCATACTTCGATAAAGAGACGGGTAAATATCAGGTTTACCAATTCACAGGCGATGAAGCGCGTACCAAAGCAACCAAGTGGGAAACCAAAGATTGGGTGCAGGAAGTACAGAAGTGTGGCGCCGGTGAGATCGTGTTAAACATGATGAACCAAGATGGCGTTCGCAACGGCTATGATATCGACCAGTTAAATATGGTACGTTCGGTGTGTAATGTACCCCTGATTGCATCAGGTGGCGCAGGTGCAATGGAACACTTTGCTGAAGCTTATAAAAAGACCAACGTGGATGGAGCACTTGCGGCTTCGGTATTCCACAAACAAGTCATCAATATTGGTGAACTTAAACAGTATTTAAAACAACAAGATGTAGAGGTGCGACTATGAGTTTTGAACCCGTAAGCTTATCAAAAACAGAAGTAGGCGCATTGTCAGAGCGTATTGATTGGGAAAAAGTCGATGGCTTAGTGCCAGCGATTGTTCAAGATTACCAGTCTAGCCAAGTGCTGATGATGGGATATATGAACCCAGCAGCACTAGAGAAAACAGGCGAGACTGGCCAAGTGACGTTTTTCTCTCGCACCAAAGAGCGCCTTTGGACGAAAGGTGAAACGTCAGGCAACGTATTGCAACTGCACAACGTCGCCTTGGACTGTGACAGCGACACCTTACTGGTTAAAGTTAATCCCATTGGTCCAACGTGCCACACAGGTACAACAACGTGTTGGGATGGAGACAAGCAAGAAGAGTCTCAGATGGTGTGGCTTCATCAGCTTGAGCAGCTATTGGCTGCCCGCAAGGACGCCGATCCTGAATCTTCTTATACTGCCAGTCTATATGCCCGTGGCACCAAGCGTATTTCGCAAAAAGTGGGCGAAGAAGGCGTTGAAGTCGCGCTTGCGGCGACGTCGGGCGATAAGGCGGAGTTAGTGTGTGAATCAGCAGATTTGATTTACCACCTAATGGTTCTTCTTCAAGATCAAGGCTTATCGATGGATGATGTGGTAAACAAGCTGAAAGAGCGTCATAAGTAAGCTCTCTTTAGATTAATAGAACCGCGTAAAAGACAGGCAAAAGCCCCGCAAACAAACATGTTTACGGGGCTTTTTAGTTTTTTAATTTTCAAGATTTCAAGATTTCAAGATTTCAAGATTTCAAGATTTCAAGATTTCTAAGCCCTACGTCACTTTTCTAACCTCTGACTTTGCGTCATTCCGAGGAGCCTAAGCGACATCAGGAATCTCTTCTCTTAATCTGACTTCTTAGTCGAACGAGTTACCCGCAGCACTTCTTGTATTTCTTACCACTGCCACAAATACACGGATCATTACGGCCGATTTTAAAGCTCTCAACGGTTTGATTTAAGCGTGGGTCAATTTCTGGTTGTGTAGTTTGTTCCTGCTCTGGGAAGGTACCATCAATGTAGTACCAAAGACCGTCTTCACGTATAAAGCGAGAGCGTTCTTGCATGCAGTATTGTGCGCCTTCTTCATTGAAGTAAGCTTTAAACTCAACAAAGCCTTCGTCTTGGTGCGAGCCTACCGCAGTATCGATGACTTCTAGTCCTGCCCAATCACTGTTGATAGATTCGGCAATACCTTCTCTTTGCGCTTCTGCGTTGCAGCTAGGGTGGTAAGTCGCAACAACATAATCCACCAAACCAAGTACATGTGCAGAATAACGTGAGCGCATCAATTGCTCGGGTGTTTCAACGGCACTGTGGTTAAGGTGTGCTGATTTACAGCACTGTTGGTAAGTATTTTTGCTACCGCATGGGCATAAAGACATGGTCAAATCCTGTAAAAATGGCCTCTGTTAAGAGGCCATAAATGAATGTGTTGGAGTTTATCAAGAAACGACTGCTCACCAAAGCTGAGTTTCGATTGAAGTAGCTGTGTGATGTGAACTATTTCAAAGTAGGAGACAGCAGGTCTTGGGCCCAAGAAGTTGCTTCGTCATAAGCTTGACCTAGCTCTGCTTCGTTGAGTTTGAGCAGTTTACGAATGCGCGTTGCTTCATCCCAGCGAGCTTGTTCATAAGCTATGACCATCGCCAAAATGGCACCTAATACGCCTTTACGTTGAATCAAGGCTTGTTTAATCTCATCATCGATCGGCACCGAGTCCAGTACTTTTACTAACGGCAGATCGAATAGGGAGTCGAGCAGCGAGAACATGCCAGTTAAAAAGGCTTGCCCGGGCTCAACCTTAACGTTCATTTTCTCGACCAACAGTTCACATTGGCGCGCGCGTATCACGGCTAAACCATAAAGTGAGTCTGGTTTATCTTCTTTCGCGGATGCGATAGCAACCAGTGACACTAGCTTACGTAGTTTTTGTTCACCAAGATAAACAAGCGCTTGGTGGAATGAACGAATCGGTGTTGATGAGCCACCAGCGGAGTTTACGTAAGAGAGCAGCTTATACGACATAGTCATATCAAGGGTAATCAAACGCTCTACTTCGGCAAAGTTGATAGGATCGTTGGCAATCTCTTTCAACAGTTGAACAATGGTTAAAAAAGCAGGGTTTAATGCGCGAGTTTGGATCATCTCCGGCTTACTGAAAAAGTAGCCTTGAAAATAGTTAAACCCGGCTTGGATTGCTTCTTGGTATTCTTCGTGAGTTTCTACTTTCTCCGCTAGAAACTCGATATTCAAGTCTTTCAGAGTGTTCATGAACATCGCAGCTTTAGCGATTGAGATCAAACGTATGTCGAATTTGATAATTGATACGTAAGGTAAGAAGCGTTTCCATGCTTTGCTAGGCACAAAGTCATCTAACGCGATCGTGTAACCCGCATCATAAATTGTGATGATGGCTTCTAGCAGTTCGTCTGTTGGCTCACAGTCTTCCAGTACCTCGACAACTAAGCTCTCTTTCGGAAATAGAGTCGGGACTAGGTTAACCAAGCTTGCATATGGAAAATTAACGAATCCAAGCTTATCGCCCAATGTATTATAGTGGGTAGATAAGAAGTGGTCGGAAAGCAAACGGCTAGTAGCGAGCTCCGGCTCTACTTCAGGGAAAGTGTTCTTAGGACCATCCCTAAATAGCAACTCGTAACCTATGGTCTTCTTGTCTGCATCGAGTATTGGTTGACGCGCTACGTATGAATATTTCAACTTGGTACTGTGTTCGGTTTATTTTTGATAGACAAATAATAGCTAATTCAGGAGAAATTACCATATACAAGTGAAGAAAATCTGACCGATGATAATAATAAAAGTGAAAGTTTAAGCGTGATGCTAAAAGCGATTGCTAAACTCGCGATTCTGTAGTTCAAAACTTTGCGGAGTGAACACCAGAACTGATCCTTGGGTATACCAATCACCCAGTACGATACGGGTTTTAGTGCAATTGTTAGCACTGAAGGAGTGTATGTCTGGACGGTGAGTATGACCGTGGATCATCAAATCGACGTTGTGTTGTTTCATCACATTGTCGACTTCTTGCTGTGTTACATCCATGATGTCGAGTGACTTTGTCTGCTTATCATCTTTGATATCAGACTGAACCTTGGAGACAATTTTCTTTTTGATAAAAAATGGAATTCTATTAAAGACCCATTGTAACCAGGGCTGATGAACTTTTTCACGAAAGGCGAGGTACTTTATATCTTCGGTACACAGAGTATCACCATGCAATACCACTGCTTTTTGTCCGTAGATATCGATAGTAGAAACTTCATCTAGAAGCTGTACGCCTGTTTGTTTCGCAAATTTTTTGCCAACTAAAAAGTCCCGATTGCCTTGTGTGAAATAACAAGGTACGCCAGTGTTAACTAAGTCTATAAACGTTTGGCGAATTGAATTCGCGAACTCGCTTGTATCGTCGTCACCAATCCAGAATTCGAAAAGATCACCCAACACGTAGAGTGCATCCGCTTCTACGGCCTCGTTCTTCATGAAGGTTAAGAAGCAGTCTGTGATGTCTTGTCGCGACGGAGCAAGGTGTAGATCTGATATAAAATATGTTTTCATAGGTCTAAAAAAAGGGAGCGATTCGCTCCCTATATCCTGATTTTATCGGCTCATCAATTATTAATACTAACCGAAAGCAAGTGATTAAGCTTCGATTGTAGTACCAGTGATGATCACTTCTTCTAGAGGTACGTCTTGGTGCATACCCATAGAACCAGTGCTAACACCTTTGATCTTGTTTACGATGTCCATGCCTTCAACAACTTCTGCGAATACACAGTAGCCCCAACCGTCTAGGCTTTCGCTACGGAAGTTTAGGAAAGAGTTGTCGTTAACGTTGATGAAGAACTGAGAGCTCGCTGAATGCGGTTCCATAGTACGAGCCATTGCTAGCGTACCCACTTTGTTCGCTAGGCCGTTGTTTGCTTCGTTCTTGATAGTCGCGCGAGTTGTTTTTTCTTTAAGGCCAGAAGTCATGCCGCCGCCTTGAACCATGAAACCATCGATAACACGGTGGAATAGCGTGTTGTCGTAAAAACCGTCACGGCAATACTGTAGGAAGTTTGCGCTTGTTTCTGGTGCTTTTTCTTCGTTAAGTTGGACTTTGATGTCACCAAAATTTGTGTGAAGGATGATCATGATTGTTACCTTACTGTCTTTTTAATATGAAGTTCGAATTCTAGCGCATGTTGGCGGACTTTCAAATCACCAAATCATTAACTTAACTCGGATGTTTGAGGTAATTCCTGCTTTGGGGGATTACCTATTAAGGTATGACTTGTTATACTGCGATCTTATTTTTGATTAATCCATAAAATAGATAGAGATCATGCTGAAGATATATAACACGCTCACAAGACAGAAAGAGGAATTCAAACCAATTACAGCTGGCAAAGTCGGTATGTATGTCTGTGGGGTAACCATATACGATCTCTGTCATATTGGTCATGGCCGTACGTTCGTTTCATTTGACGTGGTAACTCGTTACCTGCGTTACCTTGGTTACGATTTGAATTTCGTTCGTAATATCACTGATATCGATGACAAAATCATCAAGCGCGCTAATGAAAACGGCGAGTCTTGTGACTCTCTGACTGAGCGTCTGATCGGTGAAATGCACGCGGACTTCGATGCATTGAACATGAAACGCCCAGATGTCGAGCCTCGTGCGACTGAATTCATCACAGAGATCATTGAGTTAGTAGAAAAGCTAATTCAACGTGGCTTTGCTTACGTTGCAAGCAACGGTGACGTGATGTTCGAAGTTAAGAAGTTTGACGAATACGGTAAGCTTTCTAAGCAAGATCTTGAGCAGCTTCAAGCTGGCGCCCGTGTTGACATCGATTCTGCAAAACGTAGCCCGTTAGACTTTGTTCTTTGGAAGATGTCTAAGCCTGGTGAGCCGACGTGGGAATCGCCATGGGGGCCAGGTCGTCCAGGTTGGCACATCGAATGTTCAGCAATGAACTCGTCTATTCTTGGCAATCACTTCGATATTCATGGTGGTGGTTCGGATCTACAGTTCCCGCACCACGAGAACGAAATCGCACAATCTTGCTGCGCACATGGCACCCAGTATGTGAATACTTGGATGCACAGTGGCATGGTGATGGTAGACAGAGAAAAAATGTCTAAGTCACTGGGTAACTTTTTCACTATCCGTGACGTACTTCAGCATTACGATGCAGAGACAGTTCGTTACTTCCTAATGTCTGGTCACTACCGTAGCCAACTAAACTACAGCGAAGATAACCTAAATCAGGCTCGTGCATCACTTGAACGTCTCTATACATCACTTCGTGGTCTAGACGTTACCGCAGCCCCTGCTGGTGGTGAAGAGTATGTGACTCGTTTCTCTACAGCGATGAACGATGATTTCAACACACCTGAAGCTTATTCAGTGCTGTTTGAAATGGCTCGTGAAATCAACCGTATCAAGACTGAAAGCATAGAAAAAGCAAGTGCACTAGGTGCGTTGATGCGTGAACTGGCAGACATCATCGGTATTCTTCACCAAGATCCAGAAGCTTTCTTGCAAGGCGATGCAGCCGGTAACGATGACGAAGTCGCTGAAATCGAAGGCCTAGTTAAGCTACGTAATGACTCTCGCGCTTCGAAGGATTGGGCAAATGCCGATCTTGCACGTGATAAGCTGAACGAGCTAGGTATTGTTCTGGAAGATGGTCCAGAAGGTACGACTTGGCGTCGTAAGTAAATCTTATAAAAAGGGCTGATTTTCAGCCCTTTTTTCTAGCAAAAATTCTCTAATTTCACCTTTTTATCTTCAACTTTTAATTAACAGGAATATTTCTGTGGCTCAGATGTATTTTTATTACTCGGCAATGAACGCGGGTAAATCAACAACGCTTCTTCAATCTTCATTCAACTACCAAGAACGTGGTATGACACCAGTGATCTTTACGGCTGCATTAGATGATCGCTATGGTATCGGTAAAGTGAGTTCACGAATTGGTCTTCAATCTGAAGCTCAATTGTTTAAAAACGACACCAATATGTTTGAGGCAATTCAAAAACTCAACGAAGAAGAAAAGCGTCATTGTGTATTGATCGATGAGTGTCAGTTTTTGTCGAAAGAGCAGGTTTACCAACTAACAGAAGTGGTTGATAAGCTGCACATCCCTGTACTTTGTTACGGTTTGCGCACTGACTTCTTGGGTGAATTATTTGAAGGTAGCCGCTACTTGTTGTCTTGGGCTGACAAATTAGTAGAACTTAAAACAATTTGCCACTGTGGCCGTAAGGCCAATATGGTAATTCGTACAGATGAGCACGGTGTGGCAATTGCTGAAGGTGACCAAGTCGCTATTGGTGGCAATGACCAATATGTTTCGGCTTGCCGTTTACATTATAAAGAAGCGTTAGGTAAATAAGCAGCCTACAAGTCGGCATTGCTAAAACCAATAGCGTTCAAATTAGAAAACGGTGACCTAGTGTCACCGTTTTTGTTTATTGAGCCGAGCTTTTGTTTTATTCCAAGCCGAGCTTCTATTTTATTCTTAGTCGATCTTTTGCTTTATTCGAAACCGAGCCTCTTTAATGCTTGATAGGCATGGTCAACGTCGTCAGGGATGGGCATCTCAATTTGAAAGCCCTGAGCGGGGTAGGATTTGATTCGCTCATAATCAGCAATCAATGCACCTAACACCATGTCTAACGGCAACTCTTCGTTAAAGTAATCATCCCAATTCTGCCATCGTGATGTCACTGTTATCTCGGAAGTTTCGTCAGGCCATTGCTTACAGAACGTTGCGTAAGTGCGTTTCTCCATAAAGGGCTTCTGAATTAGGGTCAGCCGTTTAGGTGATAATCCTCGCTGATCCAGTAGCTCGTAGGTAAACCGTACATTTTCCCCAGTGTTTGTCGCGTGCTTCTCAATGATAATGTCTAAGTTAGGCACACCACAGTCTCGTGCGATAGAAGCGAACGTTTCTGCTTCTGAACGCTCAAAGCTTCCTTCTGTAAAACGTCCCACACCACCAGAAAAAACGATGTAAGGCGCTATCTTTTGGTGATAAAGCTCGGCTGCATATTCAGCGACGCGAGTATCGTTGCTACACAATACAAAAATACAGTCTGAAGGCGTAACCTTGTGACCCATAGACATAAAGTTCCAAAGGGTGTCGACTGAGCGATGCAGTTTTATATTGGGATTTCTCTTAGCTGTAGATTGCTCAGTCATGAAGTGCGTCCAGTGTGGATTCGAATTTAAACGAGTAACCTAAGTCGAGAATCTTTTTCGAAGAGATCAGTTTGTCTGGTGTATCGACAAGAGGGGGAAGTGGTTCGCTGCTATTGGCACTTTTTAGTGCTGCGGCATAGAACTCTGCTTTGCTCACCGTATTCGGTGTGGTGACGTTGACCACTTCGTTGTGCAGTTGACTGATAGCGAAATCGACTGCGCCAATCGCGTCGTTAAGGTGAAGCATGTTGGCAGGAGCTTGAGTACTAACCTGCTTCAATTTACTTGCAAACCTCGATGGGTGACGGTTCGGGCCAATTAATCCACTGAAGCGAAGAATGGTGTAGTCGATGCCTGAATCAATCACTGATTGTTCCGCTCGCAGCATCACTCTCGCGCTATCGGTGAATGAAGACGCGAGCTCGTTGCCTGAGGTTGAAAGGGGGAGTGAAGCATCCAGTTCGTTCAATACGCCAGGTTTAGTTGGGTATACGGTTGTTGAACTGACCATAATGAGCTTTTTCACGTTAGCCTTCTGGCAAGCCCTGGTCAGTTGTTGCCAGTAGTCGGCGTACTCTTGTCCTGCTCCCTTTCTAAAGCCTGGAGGAAAGCTACCAATCACTATCTCAGTATTGTTTTCCAATAGGAGTGAGTAGAGTTGGCCAATAGAGCGTTCAGGTTGTATTGCATCAAAACTGAATACTTCACAAGGAATGCGTTCGTTGCCAATAGCGTCAGCGCCTGCTTGGGTAGTCTTCGTCACGACGACTTGGTTATCATGTTTTTCTAAATGTTCAGATAAAGGTGCACCGACCCATCCTGCACCAACAATAAATATAGAAGCCATGTGTTCCTCACAACTGCAAATGACGAATTTACAATAAGCCTAACAAACCTTTGCCCAAAAATGAAAAAACTCCACGGCCGAAGCGAGTGGAGTTTTTACTAGAACCGTGGAGTTTTAGTTCAGTACGCGAAGTAACTTGTCTGCGCGCTCTGCCATCTGGATACCTTCATCTGTTAGGTAACCACCGTCTGGCTGAGTGCAAAGATTCTTTTCGAATAGGCGCTTAACAGCGTCTTGAGTTTCTTGAGCAGCCTCTTGATGAACTTTAATTCCAGTAGCGGCGCTACTTACATCAAATTGAAGAAGGAGGTTTAAATCAGCAATATGTTCAGCGTTGTACTTCATAATTAACCTATATATTCATAACGTTCTCTACCTTCACCTTAGTGCGCATTCACGGCTCAAGCAATAGCAAATAAATAGAATTGATAAGTGATACCAAATTGAATGATTAATCGTCGTATGGTGGGTTTATTTTAGTTAGATTGCGTGATTTGCAGCCACTTAAATTCTGAACGATGTTTATTGGGAAGTGGTTGTAATATATTGTGTTACTAGAAATATATTGCATCCAGCTAATATTGTATAAAAAGGAAACGCATCAGTGAGAGTGAACAAAGTAGCATTAACGATCAGTATGCTATTTGCTATCTCAGGTTGTCAAAGTACACCCTCAGAGCAGACAGGCGCGAACCAAACCACAAATGACAATGAATCAACAGTAGAGGTCCGTTCATTTCAGTCTGTCCAAAGTGTTTACTCCGAGTGGGAGGCTAAGCTTGAAGAACACGCTCAATTGTCTCTCTATGCTCCAGAGAATTACAATGAACTATTAGACGCTTGGGATGATGCTGAAAGCATTTATGCGGACTTACTGAAAGATCAAACACGGTTAACCAAGAGTTACTCGATTTTTTCGACATTAACTTACGCTGAAGCCTTTGATAAAAAAATCGCGTTGATTCGATCAAATTATGACTCGATCTTAGTGCTAAAGGAAAAGGCTGACAGAGTATTAGCCGACTCGATAGTGCAAATGGATTACTTAAAGTTTCTTGGTGCCGACACTATGTTTGCATCGAGCTACAAGCGCTTGTATTCAGAATACAGCGAGCTGTTTGAGTATGTGCTGGTCGACGAACTTGAAGATGCTCAGGAAGCACAGGTAGAGTTTCTTAATAACGCGAGTTTGTTAGAAGTTAAAGTGGCCCACAAGAAGTACATCGAACCTTTGAAGGATGAGTTGGAGTTCTTGGAAGATGAAGATTTCGATGACGTTGTTCCACTGACGTTTGCTAAAGCGGCATCTCAAATTGCTTTGGCAGAAAGCCAAGTGAAAGCCAGTCCCCGTGAAAAGTCGATCATTGAAGACGCAGTTCACGCTGCGGAGTTCGAATTAAACCACGTACGCAGTGTTGCTCATGAAGTCAAAGTGCTGGCGAGCGTAAAAGGCGACCAGTTCGAACAGTCGGTTTTGAATGCAGAGAACCAGTTATTGAGCATTTCACGAGTGGTTAATGATGAAGATCACCGTGATGTTGTATTGCGTCTTCAGTCTCAAAAAATTGTAGCGAGTGTTAAAGCGCTGAAAGGCTCAGACATGACGGCGTCATTAAAGTCGGAGATTAAAACTTTGACTGAGCGACTCGCTAAGTTAGAAATTGAGAATCAGAAACAATCACAGAAATTGGTTGAAGCGACCAAGCACAACCAATTGTTAGATGATCAGGTTACCAAGAGTGATGCTCATATAAAGAGCCTAGAAGAGTTAGTGGATAGTTTGAAAAGCTTAGGTGGTAAAGTTGCCAGCGAAAGTGACTCTGATGTGATTGTTCCTAGTATTGAATCTAGCCTAGAGGATGCATCTCTCGAACAATCATTAGAAGAAATGGTTGAACCTTCGGTTTAGCATCACTAATTTCTTTATTTGTGATTGAGTTAAAAGCGCCTAAGGGCGCTTTTTTACGTTCTGTTGATCTATGTCAAAATCTAGAAATAAAAGCGCTCAGTGAGCCATTTTAGTGTACGTTATTCTTTTGGTTTTAACGTAACTTGTTGATATTTATAGGTGTGTCAATTTCTATGCTGATAACTAATCATTCAGCAGAGTTTTCTTTTTACTACTAAAGTCGTATGAATTTGGAATAACTCGGACTATTTGCTTTCAACAAGGCTGTGAGAGGCATTTTGAACCTAAAATAGCTCTTGAATTCAGAAATGAAAGAGAGGATTATCGCGCTCCCGACGACATGTTTCAAAATGTAAATCATCATGAATCTAAACCAATTCGACTCATTATTACCGCCACAAATGGCTGAGCGCGCTGCAGATATTGGCGTAGGTAAAGCAACCAAAGATCCAATCAAATCTTTTCTCCTAGCGATTTCTGCTGGCATACATATTGGTATCGCGTTTGTGTTCTACACAATCGTGACTACCGGCGCTGGTGATTTACCGTGGGGTATTACTCGCTTATTGGGTGGTCTAGCTTTTAGCTTAGGATTAATCCTTGTTGTTGTTACTGGTGGTGAACTGTTTACCAGCTCGGTGTTGACGCTTGTTGCTCGCGCAAGTGGCAAGATTACCTGGCGTACATTAGTTAAGAACTGGACCACGGTTTATGTCGGTAACTTAATTGGTGCATTGCTGCTGGTGGCCTGTATGCTTCTGACTAAACAGTACATGTTCGATCATGGGCAAGTGGGTTTGAATGCCATGGCGATTTCCCAACACAAAATGCACCATGATTTTATCCAAGCTATCGCGCTTGGCATCATGTGTAATGTGTTGGTTTGTATCGCGGTATGGATGACGTTTAGTGGACGTACACTGACTGACAAAATCGCAGTTATGATTTTACCTGTGGCGATGTTCGTATCAGCCGGTTTTGAGCACTGTATTGCCAACATGTTCCAAGTCCCTTTAGCTATCGGTATCAAAACATTTGCTCCCGCAGAATTTTGGACAATGACAGGCGCTAACCCTGCGGACTACGTTGATCTGAACATGATGGACTTTTTGATGAACAACTTGCTGCCCGTTACCATTGGTAACATCATTGGCGGTGGTATCTTTGTTGGTATGTGGTACTGGTTGATCTACCTACGTGACTAATAAGGGTGGCGTGATCCACCAAGCAAAGGTTTCGTGATTAATTCCGATTACGCGGTTAATCCAGTTTACGAGTTAACTGGGTAACTTGGACTCAGTGAAAACACTGAACTGACTTATGACATTTAAAAGACGGTCTGCATTGCAGGCCGTTTTTATTTGTGGAAAACCTACTTATTCATTTCTTAAATTATCATGTGAACGCTCAATAGCGATGATCACCGTGTGTGTATATGTCTTTGAAAACACCCAAAGATCAAAGGTAATGATCTTTCCCTAGGTGGGAATGGACAAAAAAGGATCTATATTGATTTGGTTATCCACAATTTCTGTGGATAACCTGTCTCAAATTCAGTGAGTAACCAGATCTAAGTGGGGTAGGGAGGCTATTTCGAAGGCTGTATTTGCGCGAGAACTCGGCCTTCTTTAGTAAGAGATGTCTTCAATGAGAGCTGAAGTGCAAGTGCTAAAGAGCAGCTCATCATCACGAAGATAGCTAACATGATCATCAACTGATACTTAATCGCAATCATCGGTGATGCACCTCCTAAGATCTGTCCTGTCATCATTCCCGGTAGCGTGACTAAGCCTGTAGTTGCCATAGAGGCCATAATTGGTGACATCGCCTTCTGTATCGCATTACGAACAAAAGGCGCGGCTGCATAGGAAGGAGATGCGCCCAAAGCGATAGCCGCTTCGTACTCTGATTTCTGCGTTTCAAAAGCCCCAAACAAGTTCTGCAATGCCACGATATTACTGCTTAAGCTATTACCTAACAGCATCCCTGCAATAGGGATAAGGTACTGTGCGTTAAAAACCGGTGTCGGTTTAATGATGAAAAAGCAGATAAACAAGACAATAGGTACACAAGTTACAGCAAGGCTAACGGCTATAGGACCTAAAAGTAGGTTTTTGGAGAGCCTAGATTTTTCAACAATTGAGCTTGCCCCAACGATGATCATTGCAAATAGCCACAGTAAATTGACCCATAAGCTATTTAAGGTGAACAAGTATTCTAGGTAAAGTCCCACTAGAAATAGCTGAATAACCATACGGATTATGCTGACAGAAGCCTCTTTGCCAAGGCCGAGTTTTAACTTGTAGTTGATGGTAATGGGTAGCAAGAGAAGTGAGCTGAAGAACAATAACTGCCACCAAGATATATCAATAACGTCTTGCATAATGATTCCTTTTAAGTGGTCTCCATCATATCTGAAAGTGCCAAATGATGCATTTCACCTGTAAAGTCGCCAATTCTAAAAATGATCAATAATTTAACAAACAAAACACAAAATAGTGGTTGTTTGAGGCTTTTTTAGCTACTACTTAGTAGGTAAAAAGTTAAAATTGGTTGTCAGATGGTTGCGTATATGTTGGTTTTTAACATTTGTGAAATATACTTAATTCTTCACATTTGTTAATACTTTTTAATAACTTTGTTTAACTGAAAACAAGTTTGGATGACCTCAAAAAAGTATTGATTAGCAAGGGTTATAACGGGGGATTTGATTGAACCCTACTTTGTGTATGGTCTAAAATTTGTTGTTAGATACTCAAGAACTTTAGCCCCATAGAATGGGTTACTCGAAATTACTAAATACAAAATAGGCAAAATGTATGAGTGATGTTAATAAAATTGAAACTGGCGAAAAACGCTCGTTGGAGTGGAAGTCTTTCCTCTTCATTGCGGTGGTTCTCTTTCCAATATTAAGTGTGGCTTTTGTAGGCGGTTACGGCTTCCTAGTTTGGGCACTGCAAGTGTTTGTATTCGGACCTCCTGGTGCTCACGGCGGCATGTAATGCCCTCTAGTAACAACATTTTTTAAAATCAATATTTAAGAGAGCTAAACATGAAATCATTTTTAGTTAAATTATGGCGCACAATGACTCGCCCTGCAGTACACATCAGTCTTGGTGTACTAACTATGGGTGGCTTTATCGCCGGTGTTATTTTCTGGGGCGGTTTTAACACAGCTCTAGAGCACACAAATACAGAAGAGTTCTGTGTAAGTTGTCACACCATGCGTGACAATGTTTACGTAGAGCTACAAGAAACGGTTCACTGGAAAAACACTTCTGGTGTACGTGCTACTTGTCCTGACTGTCACGTTCCACATGAATGGACAGCAAAAATCGCTCGTAAGATGCAAGCATCTAAAGAAGTATTTGCTCAAGTATTTGGTGACCTAGATACACCTGAGAAATTCGAAGCTCGTCGTATCGAACTGGCTAAACACGAATGGGATCGTTTCTCTTCGAACAAATCTCTAGAGTGTAAAAACTGTCACAACTACGATTCAATGGACTTCGAGAACATGCGCCCAACAGCGCGTATCCAGATGAAGAATGCAGCAGAACGTGATCAAAGCTGTGTTGACTGTCACAAAGGTATTGCTCACAACCTTCCAATGGATATGGCATCAGCAAGCGGTATTGTTGGCGAGCTAGAAAATGTAGCAAGCAGCACATCTTACGCAAATGGTTCTGACGTGATCTCTATTCGTCACCTACCAATGTACACAGATGAAACAGCAACAGTTGAAGCGGGTCTACTCAGCCCTGCAAGTAAAGTTGCGGTTATCGACGAAAAAGGCGACATGATCAAGATTCAAATCGATGGTTGGCGTAAAGCGAAAGGTTTCGGACGTGTAATCCAAGAAGACTTCGGTATGAATATCTCAACTGCAATCTTGACCAAAGAAGTATCTCAAAGTGACGTTATCACTGTTGGTGAGAAGAAAGAAGATGAGCTTACTGGCCTTCCATGGGAAGAAGTTAACCTAGCACTTTGGATGAAGAAAGAGTCTATGGTTGATAACTTCGATCCAATCTGGAACGCAGCGGGTCAAGCGTACCAATCTAACTGTTCAACGTGTCACTCACAGCCAGATGAAGCTCACTTCAGCGCTAACGGTTGGGTAGGCATGTTAGATGGTATGATTGCATTCGTTAACTTCGATACAGATACAGAAGCACTTGTTCTTAAGTATCTACAGAAGCACTCATCAGATTTTTCTGAAGGCCATCACTAATAAGACGTCAATTGGAGTAACACAATGGCAATTACAAGAAGAAGTTTTCTGAAAGGTGTCGCGACTACAAGTGCGGCATCGGTTATCGGTCCAAGCTTATTGGCGTCGGCATCAGTGTCTGCAGCAGAAACAGACGGCGCGTGGAAAGTCTCTGGTTCTCACTGGGGTGCATTTCGAGCTCGCGTTTATGCGGGTAAAGTACAAGAGATTAAACCTCTAGAAATCGATCAACACCCAACTGAGATGTTGAAAGGTATTAAAGGTATTATCTACAGCCCATCACGTGTGCGTTACCCAATGGTTCGCCTAGATTGGTTGAAGAAGCATAAATACAGCGCAGACACGCGTGGTAACAACCGTTTTATTCGTGTGACTTGGGATGAGGCACTAGACCTTGTTTACCGCGAACTAGAGCGCGTACAGAAAGATTACGGTCCATGGGCGCTTCACACAGGTCAAACTGGGTGGAGACAAACGGGTCAGTTCCACAGCTGTACTAACCATATGCAACGTGCAATGGCACTTCACGGTTACTCTGTGAAGAAAATCGGTGACTACTCAACAGGTGCTGGTCAAACGATCATGCCTTACGTGCTAGGTTCTACTGAAGTTTACGCACAAGGTACATCTTGGGAACTTATCCTAGAAAACAGTGACAACATTGTTCTTTGGGGTAACGATCCAGTTAAAAACCTGCAAGTAGGTTGGACATGTGAGACTCACGAGTCATTCGCATACTTAGAACAGCTGAAAGAAAAAGTTGCTAAGAAAGAGATCAACGTTGTTTCTGTTGACCCTGTTAAAAACAAAACAGGCCGTTACCTAGAAAACGAGCAAATGTACATCAACCCACAAACTGATGTGGCGTTCATGCTTGGTGTTGCTCACGTTCTTTACAACGAAGATCTATACGACAAGAAGTTCATCGAAACTTACTGTCTAGGTTTTGAAGACTTTATCAAGTACGTTCAAGGTGAAACGAAAGATAAAGTTGAGAAGACACCTGAGTGGGCTTCGGCTATCTGTGGTGCAAGCGCGGACTCTATCCGTGAATTCGCTAAGATGCTGGTTAACGGTCGTACGCAGATTCTTGTCGGTTGGAGTATCCAACGTCAACAACACGGTGAGCAGCCTTACTGGATGTGTGCCGTTATCGCAGCAATGGTTGGCCAAATCGGTCTACCTGGCGGTGGTATCTCTTACGGTCACCATTACTCTGGTATCGGTGTTTCTTCAACTGGCTTCGCTGCTCCGGGTTCATTCCCGTTGAACATCGACCAAGGTCAATCGCCTAAGCACACTAACACTGATTACAACGGTTACAGCCGTGTAATCCCTGTTGCTCGTTGGGTAGATAGCTTGCTAGAGCCAGGTAAGAAGATCAAAGCGAACGGTTCAACGGTTACACTACCGGATATCAAGATGATGGTATTCAGTGGTAATAACCCGTGGCACCACCACCAAGATCGCAACAAGATGCGTAAAGCATTCAAGAGCCTACAAACTGTAGTGGCTGTTGATTTCGCTTGGACTGCAACTTGTCGTCACTCTGATATCGTGCTTCCTGCATGTACTCAGTGGGAACGTAACGATATTGATGGTTACGGCGCGTACTCTGGTCGTGGTTTGATCGCGATGCACAAACTAGTCGATCCTCTGTTCCAGTCTAAAACTGACTTCGAGATTATGTCTAGCCTAACTAAGCGTTGGGGTCGTTACGACGATTATACGCGTGGTATGGACGAAATGCAGTGGGTTAAATCTCTGTATGACGAATGTCGTGCATCAAACGAAGGCAGCTTCGAAATGCCTGAGTTTGCTGAGTTCTGGGAGAAAGGTTTCCTAGACTTCGGTAAAGGTAAGCCATGGACTCGTCACGCTTCATTCCGTGAAGATCCAGAGATCAACGCACTAGGTACGCCTTCTGGTTTCATCGAAATCACAAGCCGTACTGTTGGCAACATGGGTTACGAGCACTGTCAAGAACACCCTATGTGGTTTGAGAAATCTGAACGTTCACACGGTGGTCCAGGCTCTGACAAACATCCGTACTGGCTACAATCTTGTCACCCAGACAAGCGTCTTCACTCTCAGATGTGTGAATCTGAAGAGTGGCGTGCGACTTACGCGGTACAAGGCCGTGAGCCAATCTACATCAACCCAATCGATGCTAAGAAGAAAGGCATCAAAGATGGCGACGTAGTACGTGTGTTCAATGACCGTGGTCAACTACTAGCAGGTGCTGTTCTAATGGATAGCTACGCACCTGGTGTTGTTCGTATCGAAGAAGGCGCTTGGTATGGCCCGATCAACGAGAAAGTGGGGGCGCTAGATACATACGGCGATCCAAACACACTAACTCAAGACATCGGTACGTCTGAACTTGCTCAAGCAACGTCAGCAAACACATGTTTGGTTAACTTCGAGAAGTTCCAAGGCAAACTGCCTCCAGTAACTTCATTCGGTGGTCCAATCGAAGTTTCTTAAGTCTTGTACTTAAGAACCAAGATTAAAGCTTGAATTAAAGCCCCTGTAAGCACTCTTACAGGGGCTTTTTGTTTTTCTAGCCTGTGTGCGGGATTTGTAATTAAGCATTGTCATAGCGCCAACAGGGGGCGTTTTTGAGACCGGCTATAACGACGTGCCGTTTGAGATAGGCTGTAGAACTATGAACTATGAACTATGAACTATGAACTATGAACTATGAACTATGAACAATGAAGCAGGAAGGGAATGTATAAAGAATCTGTTGTAAGGGCTTAGGCAGACGGAAACAAAAAGGCCGATACAAAGTATCGACCTAATAGAGACCTATGGAATTGAATCAGCTTGAGTTAAATTTCGAACATAAACCAATAACCGTATGCACAGATTAATGCGGGTATGCCTGAATATAATGTGGCCACAAGAGCCGCTTTCGGTGCCATTGCGATAGCAGGGAATAAAGCATCACCATCATTTGAAATTGCGTTACCGACCTGAGCTGAAAGTGGCAGTGCACCTGAAAGGTAAAGGCTAGTGACCAACAATTGTGGACCACACCCCGGCAGTAAGCCCATCAACACACCCGCCAGGGGGAGCATCATCCCCCAGCTTGAGAATAGCGTCGCAAAATCGACATTTGCAAGCACAGAGCCAAACTCGAAGAAAAGAAAAGCCACCACCACCCATGCAGTGACAAAGTTTGTATCTTGAGCTGTTTTTTGTAGTGGGTGAGAACCTATACATTTTTCATCTTCACTTACGGCCGATTTGTAATCCTCAATTTCACGAGTAAGCCCCCACAAAAACATCGAGCTGATCAGTAAAATCGTTCCCGTCCATTCCATAGACATCTCAGGCAGTGTCAGCAACTGGTTTACATCGATTTGAAAAGAGCCAAGCAGGGCAACAGCGGCTCCCGGAATAATAAGCACAGACCATAGGTAACCCTGAAGGTTTATCGCTTTTTTAGAGACAGGGCTTTGACCTTGAGGTTGTGAGGTACAGCTGTTTTCCGCTTCATTTCTCTCTGCCTGTTTCGGGCGTAAAAAGTCGTCTGCGTGAAACAAGTTTATGATTCGTCCTGAGGCGGTACCCACGATTACACCCATCGCCATCATGGCTAAACCTGTTTTGGGTTCGCTAGCAATTAACAGGAAGGCCGCGTCACCCATGGTTGAGACGAGTACAGCCACAACCGCACCAAATCCGAGTTTGCCTGAAATAAATTGTGTGGTGACCACAATCGCTCCCCCACAGCCTGGCAATGCGCCCATTAGCGCGGCAAATACAACTTGGTTTGAACGAGATTGATGGACGAGCTTATTGAAGACGTTATCTTTGTTGATGTATAGACTTAACCAGTGGTAAATCGCTAGGGTTAGCGCAACGTAACATGACACTGCCCAGAAGGCGTCAGACAAGGTAGTGACCGTCAATTCTCGCGTAGCAGGAGCTGCAACTAACGCCGCAAGTGAAATAGGTAAAAGCAGGCGCTTAAAAGACAGTGAAAACTGAGTTGTTTTCGCAGCGCTGCTGCTTGGCAAAAAAGAGATTAGTCGATCCATAAGTGTCACTCAAAATTTGTGTATTAAGATAATCATATACGAATGATAATAATTATCAATTGCATTCGTTGTTTTTTTATCTTTTGTTACCATTGGCCAAACCCACGAAACATGACCAATCTAAAAAAATGAGGTAAAGTATGCCTAATAAAGAGAGACTCTAAAGGTAGAGTCATAATTGTTAGTGTAATAGGAAGAAACATGATTTTAGTTGTTGGTCACAAAAACCCTGATAGTGACAGTATTTGTAGTGCGTTAGTTGCAACTGAGCTTCTTAAAGCTCGTGGCGAGGAAGCGACACCAATTCGCCAAGGCGAGATCAACCGCGAAACTCAACACATTCTAGAAGTCGCTGGTGCTGAAAAGCCAGAACTTCGTACTTCTGTTGCTGGTGAGAAAATCTGGCTAGTAGACTACTCAGATCTTGCACAAGCACCAGACGATGTAGCTGAAGCAGAGATCGTAGGTATTGTCGATCACCACCGTCTAGGTGACGTGATGACAGTTAACCCTATGGAAGCTTGGATCTGGCCTGTTGGCTGTACAAATACAGTACTTTTCAACATGTTCAAGATTGAAGGTCACGCTATCTCTCAACAAATCGCTAAACTGATGATGTCTGCAATTCTTTCAGACACAGTTGGTTTTGCTTCTCCAACATGTACTCAAAAAGACAAAGACGCGGTTGCTGAGCTTGCTGAAATCGCTGGCGTGACTGACGTTGATGCATTTATCAAAGCGCTTCTAATCGCTAAGACAAACATCGAAGGCCTATCTGCGGCACAATTAGTAGAAAAAGACCTTAAAGGCTATCCATTCAACGGTCGTGATGTTGTTGTTGGTCAAGTTGAGCTTGCGACTCTTGAGCAAGTAGACGGCATGATCGAAGCGCTAGAAGCTGATCTTGAAGCGCGTTGTGAGAAAGATGGTCTAGCATTCGCTGCAGTAATGCTGACAGATATCACTACAGCTCAAACTCGTCTTCTATACAAAGGTGAGTGGGCTGATAAGCTGGTTAAATTCGAGAAAGACGGTGTATTGATGATGGAAAATACATTGAGCCGTAAGAAGCAAGGTTGGCCTTGGCTTCAAGGCGAGCTTGTTTAACCAAGTCGCTTAATTATAAACGCCTGCTAATTTAGCAGGCGTTTTTCTTTGAAGTAGGCTTTCTTCTTCATCGATAGTGTTTGAAGTTAAAAACACTCGGCATAAAATAGCTTTAAGAACATAGTTACTGACTAAAGTAGGAAATTGAGATGACTACACAGCTAGACGATAAAAAAATCGCTGAAATCAATAAGTATACGGGTGAGCAACGCCTGAAGTACTGTGTGAAAGAAATCGTAGCGAACCGTGAAGTATGGATCTTAACCGATGAACACGGTTGTGTAATGCTGAACACAGAAGATGAAGACTGTGTTCCTGTATGGCCAAATCAAGAGTTTGCGGAGTCTTGGGCGACGGGTGATTGGTCTGAGTGTAAAGCTGAGTCTATTTCACTAAACAAATGGCATAGCCGTTGGACTAACGGTCTAGAAGACGACGAGCTTGCAGTTGTTGTGTTCCCGAACGAACAGGAAGAAGGTGTTATCTTGTTCCCGGATGAGTTCGACTTCGAGCTGAAGAAGCAGGCTGCTAAGCGCTAATTCTCTCGTCAAATTGTAAGCCAGCGTTGTCTTACCTCGGGCAACGCTGTTGTTCTATTCTTCCCTTCTAAGCTACTTTCCAACGTATTTTCGTCAATACCCAATAAGTTGATACAAAGGCGCCTGCTGTGCTGCTTTAGAAGCTTGCTGAAGTACACCTGTTTTGCTGTATCTTTTCAGTATTTTTCGCACAACTGGTTTTGCCTGTTCTTTTGTCATTCCCACTTTCAATTGAGGTTCATACAGTAGCTTTAGCAGCACTACATCTAAGGGGGATAACAAGTCTTCTGGCGTGTGATCATTGAAAATAGAAGGGTAGGCTTTATCTGAGTCATTGGGTAACCCAAGTACCTGTGTGATCTCTTCAACAATACATGCGACCAGCTTTCCTCTTGCTCTCGCTTGATCTACTGGGATCACAATTCCTGCATATACAATCTCACCTTTAGAGTTGGTTCGATAACCTGCAGTACAGATAGCGCTGTTTAGATGCTGTGTCGATTTCAGTTTGAGTACAGTTTTGGCTTCAGCTATCCACTGACTCTGCCTTGTGTATATCCATTTAACGTTTGCATCCGATTCTCGTGTGACGATTTTAATCGGATGTTGGGTGACTTGCGATAGGTGCTGGACGTGTAATTCGGTGAGTTCTTGATGAAGCTCTTCGTCGCCGACTCGGTGATCGATCCATATCTTAATAGGTTGTTTCCATTTAGCGAGGAGCTTGTCGCCTTGTGAATATTCGTGTTGAAGTGCGACGTGATAAAAGGCAGTTTCGACGAAGGTTCTATCTAGCCATGTGAGTGGTGTGCTTGCTGCATTAAAGGACAGCAGCGCCAACAAGAGGGAAAGCATTGAAGCTCTTGGTAACATATCTTTCCCCTTTGCGGAATATAGCGCGATCACTGATTAATGGCTTGGTGCTTTATAGAAGTGGCTCTCAACTAACCTTTGTGTGATTTGGTGAGTTGGGTTAGTCAGTACTTCATGTGTTTCGCCACTTTCAACCACATTGCCTTCGTGCATGACGATGATCTTATCTGTGATGTGTTTAACAATACCGATGTGTTGGGACACATAAACGAACGATACGCCCATCTCTTCTTGAAGTTCTAGGAACAGATTGATGATTTGCGAACGCATCGCCATATCCAAACCATTCAACGCTTCATCAGCCACAATGATGGAAGGCTGAAGTATCAATGCGCGAGCCAAACAAACCCTCTGCTTCTGACCTGCAGCAAGCATCTGAGGATAGAAGTAAGCATGTTCTGGTAGAAGCCCAACACGTAATAATGTGTCCTTTACGCGGCGCATGCGGGCTTCTGGTGGCATGTTGGTATTTCGCTTCAATGGTCCTTCAAGGATTCGACCAATCTGGATGCGTGGGTTTAGCGAGGTGTTCGGATCTTGGAAGATCATTCGAATCAGTTTACAGCGAGTTGAGTAGTCTTTGTGTTCTAGCTTTTCACCGTTCACTCGGATCTCACCTGCTGTTGGTTCCACCATACCCGCTAGCATTCTAGCTAATGTCGATTTCCCCGACCCATTCTGACCGATAAAACCAATAGTCTGCCCCGCTTCAAGGGAAAAGCTGACTGGCTTCACTGCCTGATGAATCTTTTTACGGAAAAGACCAGAGCGAGTCGTAAAGTCTTTAGATAAATCACTGACCTCTAATAATGCACTCATGATTTCTTTTTCTTCTCCATATTCAGAGGGAAATGACAGTTAAATTTGTGGGTCTTTATACGTTTAGTATGCGGGATCTCGACACACTGTCTTTGCGCGTATGGACAACGTGGTCCAAGTCGACAACCAATCGGAAGGTGCTGCAGCGGCGGAATTGACCCTGGTAAAGATTGCAGTTTTTCTTTGTGAGGAATCCAGTCGTTAAAGTCTGGCATCGCTTTTAGCAGTGCAACGGTGTAAGGATGCTTTGGTACATCCAACAGTTTTGTCGTATCTGCAGACTCAACGGACTGACCGCAGTACATCACGGTTATTCGTGTCGCCCATTGAGTGATAGTCGTTAAATCGTGCCCAATGAGGAGAATTGTCGTGTTATGAAGTTGATTCATTCGGCTCAATAAGCGCAATATTTGAGACTGCGTAATCGGGTCTAAATCGTTGGTTGGCTCATCGGCAATTAGCACTTTTGGCTTGGCAGCGATCGCCATGGCGATCATGACTTTTTGACACTCACCATCGGTCAACTCATAAGAATAACTGTCCATTAGGTGAGAGTGATTTTTGATCCCCACTTTATGCAGTAATGCTATTGCTTGCTTTTTTCGCCACTTAAACCGTTGCCACCATCGACCTTCAAATGAACGCGAAGGAATCGCCTCTATTAGCTGGCGTCCCACTTTTTCGGAAGGGTCAAGACATGTCGATGGTTCTTGGAAGATCATCGCGATATCGCGAGCGATCACACGGCGTCGTTCTTTGGGCGTTAGTTGTAGCAGGTCGATATTGCCAAGGCGCATTCGGTCGGCAGACACTTTCCAGTTTTCTTTGCAAACACCAACGATCGCTTTTGCAACCAAGCTCTTACCAGAACCTGATTCACCTACTAAGCCACGAATTTCTCCCTCATTGAGGGTAATACTCATTCGATCTACTGCTTTAACCATCCCTTGAGGGGTCTCAATCTCGATGGTTAGATGTCGAATATCAAGTAACGGCATTATTCGATTCCTGCATTTAGCGCTTGGCGAACACCTTCACCGACAAGGTTAATCACGATCACTGTAAACATAATGGCTAAGCCGGGTAGAGTTACTGTCCATGGCGCAAGGTAAATCAGCTCTACAGAATCACCCAAAATTGAGCCCCATTCGGTACTGGGTGCTTGAGCGCCAAGCCCTAAGAAACCCAAGGCCGTGATATCAAGAATGGCGACTGACAATGCCAGTGTAATTTCAAGTGCCACTACAGTAAGAATATTAGGAAGGATTGAATTCCATAACAGGTAGAAGTCATTCGCACCATCAAGGCGAGAAGCCAAAATATAGTCTTTTTCTACTTCTGCATGCACGGCAATGTATACCGAACGAATAAAGCGTGGAATCAATGCCAAACATAAGGCTAGCAAGATATTAAACTCGCCAAAGCCAAGAAATGCCACGAAGATAATCGCAAGTAGCAACGACGGAATAGACATTACCGTGTCAAGCAGGTGGTTTAGCGTACTTGATAACAACCCGCGAGTCATACCTGCAAGTACGCCAATCAGACAACCGATGACTGCTGCGATAAAGGTAATCACTACTGCGGCACCAAATGTCAGCTGAGAGCCAATAATCAGACGGGATAGAATATCTCGCCCTAAATCATCAGTGCCTAGAAAATACTCAACTGTTCCAGCCGGATCCCAAGAAGGAGGTGTTAGTAGGTGCCCCGTCTGCTCTTGAGCATCATGTGGTGCTAGCCATGGTGAAGTGATGGTGATCAAAATGATCAAGACCAAACACCATAGTCCAAACATTGCGAGATTATTGCCACGGAAGCTGCGCCAGAAACGCTCGAATTGGGTTGGAATCTGTTCTTCTTGGTAGACGTTATTTGTTAGCATACCATTCCTTCCTTACCAGAGGATTGACCATCGCGCCCAGTAGATCTGACAGTATATTCGCGGTCAAAACCAAGGTTGCTACCACAATTACACCAGCTTGAATTGAAACGTAATCTTGATTGGATAATGCATCCAGCAACCAGCGGCCAATACCCGGCCAGTTAAAGATAGACTCGGTGATGATAGCGAGCGTTAACATACTGGAGAGTTGAACGCCGACCTTAGGAATAATCGGTGGTATTGCATTTCTTAATACGTGTTGAGTGACGATCTCTCTTGTTGAAAGACCTTTGATTCGTGCGGCACGGATGTAGTTTTGAGCCATCACTTCAGCCACTGACGCTCTCATTAGTCGGATAACCTGGGTTGTTGGAGCGAGCGCCAAAACAAGGCAAGGTAACGCCATATGGTCTATTACGCTCTGTAGGGCGTGTGCTCGATAGTTACCTTCGGCAAAGAAGGCATCAATCATTGCAAAGCCAGTCACGTGTTCAATTTCGTAAAGTAGATCGTATCGCCCCCCAACAGGGAACATCTCGAAGTGCAGTGAGAACACCATGATCATTAGCAATGCGACCCAAAATATAGGTGCTGAGTAGCCTGCCATTGAAGTAAACGATATGGTGGTATCAACAAACTTACCTTGTCTCATGCCGGCAATTGTGCCGAAAGGGATGCCGATAAACAGTGCGAGTAGAAAAGCAAAGAAGCACAATTCTAACGTCGCAGGAAATACCACGACAAGCTCTTCGATGATAGGAACACCGTGTTTGCTCAGGCCGAAATTCAGCGTCGATAATTCGGTGACGTAGCTAAGCCAGCCGGGCCAAAAATCTTGAATTGCCCAAGGTGAGGTTTGGTCTAATCGAAGTAGAGCAAAGCCCACTAAAGTCAGAATTCCAAGTGTAATAATGAATAAGTTTACACGTCTTAATGTATACCAAAACATCAGTTCACCTCCCTTCTGACTTGATCAAAAGGTTGAGCATTAAAAGGACTACGTTTAAAACCTGTTAGCGAACGATCGTGCACACGGAATTGCACGCCATGAGCGAGAGGTATCACAGGAACTTCTTCATTAAGAATGTTTTGGGCTTGTCGATACAAGTTCACGCGATGCCTTTGTTGATTAATCTCTAATGCCAAGTCGAGAAGGAAATCAAAGTCTGAGTTGCACCACATAGAGACGTTTAATCCCGCGCGTTCCGAACTACATGATAGAAGTGGACGCAAGAAGTTATCTGGGTCGCCCGTACTGCCAATCCAACCTGTGAGCAACAAATCTGTTGAGGAAATTGAAGACAGCTGTGTTCGGTCAAATCGGTCGTCGGTATAGAGTTTGAGTTCAATACCAATATCAGCCAAGTTTGCTTGGATCAGTTCTGCCGTTTTTCTTGGACTTGGATTGTATGCGCGTGGCTCTAAAGGCACCCACATTGACAACTCTAGCCCAGGTTCTACGCCAGCTTCTTTAAGAAGCGCAACAGCATAGTTGCGGTCATAGCGAACTTGAACACTGTCTTTTTGGTAAGCCCAAGAAGTTGGAGGCAACAGC
This sequence comes from Vibrio sp. 10N.239.312.C11, assembly GCF_041466065.1. Lineage (NCBI taxonomy): Bacteria > Pseudomonadati > Pseudomonadota > Gammaproteobacteria > Vibrionales > Vibrionaceae > Vibrio > Vibrio sp. 10N.239.312.C11. The sequence continues at coordinate 42,825 of NZ_JBFSRZ010000001.1, read as the reverse complement.
GTGTAGGCTTTCGTGCCCGTACCGTAATAAACCGAGTCGAGAATGTTTTGGCGGTTGATGGCCAAATTCAACGCCTTTCTTACACGAGAGTCACGCAGTGCAGGGTGCTCAGTGTTGAGCGCGATGAAAGAGACATTCACCGCAGGCGTGGCGGAAATCTTTAACTCTTTATGAGCTTGAATAATTGGGATTTGGCTAGAGATCGGAGAATTCAACACGTCACATTCACTGCGAAGCAACTTGGCCAGTGTTCCGGTACCACGTTGGGAAGTGTCGAACACAACTTGGTCCATTTGTACTTCACCCTTCCAGTAATGCTTGTTCTTTTTCAAGCGTACAAGATCATTAATTTGATATTCATCCAAGTAGAAAGGGCCTGTGCCTACGGGCTTGGAGTCTATTTCATTTTTTTCATCTGTGGTAATCAGCTTGTTGGCATACTCTTTGGAGTGAATGACCGCATAGCTGGTGGCGATATTGTTAAGAAATGAATTATCTGGGCGACTTAACTGGAACTTCACCGTTAGGTCATCCACCGCTGTGATTTCAACAATCAGGTTTTGAAAGTCGATGCCAGCGAACCATGGATATAAACCGCCACCCACATAATGAAATGGGTTTGAACTATCAATGATACGTTCAAAACTAAAGACCACATCCTGTGCATTCATGCTGCGGGTTGGGGTAAACCAATCTGTGGTTTGAAACGCAACATTTGGGCGCAGCTTGAAAGTGTACTCTGTACCTGATTTATCGACAGACCAGCTTGTTGCCAAGTTCTGTTTTGGTCGGTAAGTCATAGGATCAAGAGTGAGCAGGGTATCGAAAATTTGAGGGCTCAGCGATTCTGAGGTAATGCCACTATCAACCAATTGTGGATTGAAGGTACTAGGATTACCTTGGCCGCAATAAATGAAGCCTTTTTCACGGATTTGCTCGTGAGTGACACTTTCACCACATCCAGCTAAAAAGCCAAGCGTGCAGATGCTAAGTGATAGTCTTATTAGTGCTTTCATAAAAAGAAATACTTTTCGAAACGAGGCGTTAGAGGAGCCTCAAGATCCCGACAATTTAACATTTTATTTATTCGGCTCCAAATAATAATCAAGTGTGGACAGCTATTTATCGTTAGCTTGCCCTACAATCGCGTACTTCCTCACCATTCCACGTAATTGGTTATAGGTTAACCCAAGTAATTCTGCTGCTTGCTTCTGGTTATACTTGCTCTGTTTTAGAGCTTGATTGAGTAATTTAATGTCTTGCTGTTCTTGCCATGCTTTGTAATCAAGCGGCAAAGAAAATGAGTGCTCTAATGGAGTATGGCTGTTGGACAGATCATTGCCAGTTTCGTGCGTGGAATCTTGATCTATTTGCCATGTTGGTTTAAATGGGTTAAACACCAAAGATTCAATAGGATATGGATCTTTACCGTGCTGGTAGATAGCTCGTTCAACGACGTTTTTGAGTTCTCTCACATTTCCCGGCCAAGAATAATCCAATAGTGCCTCAACAGCAGATGGAGCAAAACCGACAAACAGCTCCAATTCTAACTCTCGACACATCTTAATGGCGTAGTATTCTGCTAGCAGCGTGATGTCTTCTTTTCGTTCGCGAAGAGGTGGGATAGTAATGACATCAAACGCCAGTCTATCTAATAAATCGGGTCTGAATTCGCCTTTTAACGCCATGTTTGGTAAGTCAGCATTGGTCGCACACACCAGTCTTACATTGGCACTTAGCGCCTTTTGTCCGCCGACACGCTCATATTGCCCGTATTCAATAACACGCAATAGCTTCTCTTGAACGGCAAGGGGGGTGGTCGCTAGTTCATCTAAGAACAGAGTTCCACCTTCAGCCCTTTCAAAACGACCTTGATGACGACCTTTTGAACCGGTAAAAGAACCTGATTCATGACCAAACAACTCTGAATCAATCAACCCTTCGCTAAGGGTTGAGCAGTTAAGTGAGATCAATGGCTGGTCCCAGCGTCTTGAAAGGTAATGCAGCCTTTGAGCGATTAACTCTTTACCTGTACCACGTTCACCAATGATCAGAATCGGTCTCTCGATTGGCGCGAGTTGAGACACTTTATCCAAAACAGAGAGAAAACTAGGGGATTCACCAATGAGATTCTGCTGCATAATGGGTCCTTGTATGGTCTGATTTCCAATGGGCATGATATAGAGAGTTTTATTTACATCACTTGATGTAAATAGCATTAATCACAAAGCTGTAGTGGTGAAAAATACCAATACTTGGCTAAATTCATCATAGCATGGTTCGGGTTAATCACCATTTTATTGTAAGTGCTTGATAAACAATGGCTTAAAAGTTGGCACGCTACTTGGATTACTTATGGTAGGTTTAACAACAAACGTAGATTTTTGAGCAAGTGGATTGAGAAATCGAAAAACGATTTAAAACCTATTTGCCATCATTGTAATTAAGGAGTTCCTCATGGGTATTTTTTCTCGCTTTGCAGACATTGTAAATTCAAACATCAGTGCACTATTAGATAAGGCCGAAGATCCTGAAAAGATGATTCGCCTGATTATCCAAGAAATGGAAGACACGCTGGTTGAGGTTCGTACTAACTCAGCAAAAGCAATCGCAGACAAGAAAGAGTTAGCACGTAAAGTTGAAGCTATCGAAACTCAGATTCTAGATTGGCAAAACAAAGCGACACTCGCACTGACTAAGCAACGTGAAGATCTGGCTAGAGCGGCGCTAATCGAAAAGCAAAAACTTGAAGATATCATCAAGGGCCTTCATACCGAGCAAACTTTGGTTCATGAAACCATCGAAAAGCTAACCAGTGAGATCGGCAAGCTTGAAACTAAAATTGCAGAAACTCGCGCAAAGCAACAAGCATTAATGATTCGTAATAATGCGGCGAGCAATCGTCGTGATGTTCAAAAACATCTGCATTCAAGCAAAACCAACGAAGCAATGGCGAAGTTTGAGCAATTCTCACGTAAAGTGGATGAATTAGAAGCTGAAGCTGACGTTTACGCAAAAACCGGTAACGCAAAATCTTTAGACCAAGAGTTTGCAGAGCTACAAGCTCAAGATGAGATTGAAAAAGAGCTGGCGAAACTGAAGCAACAAGTTGAAAACCGCGATAAATAATTTTAGGAGTTGTCTATGTCAACATTTCTAATTGCAGGTCCACTGATTGTATTTTTGATCTTCGTGGCTCCGCTATGGTTATTCTTACACTACCGCAGCAAGAAGAAATCCAGCAATGGTCTTTCAGAAACGGATCTTCAGCGTCTGCATAAGCTTTCTGAGCAAGCTGAGTCGATGCAAGACCGAGTGAAAACGTTAGAAAAAATACTGGATGCGGAGTCACCTAACTGGAGACGAAACTATGAGTAGAGAACTGTATCGCGATCCGATTAACGGTAAATTGTCTGGCGTGTGTGCCGGATTAGCGAACTATTTTGGCCTTGAAGTTTGGTTGGTTCGTATCTTAGTGATCTCAGCCGCACTGCTAGGTGGTAGCTTTTTGGTATTGTTAGCGTATTTAGCTTTGACATTTATGCTGGAAAAACAACCACCTCAATATGTCGATCAGATGAAAGCCAAACAAGAGCACACACTCAAGCAAAAACCCTGGGAAAAAGGGCAAACAGCAGAGTCTTTGTTGGGCACTTTAGAGGGTGATTTCCAGACGTTAGAGACCAGTGTACGCAATATGGAAGCTTATGTGACTTCGGACACTTTTAAAGTCGACCGTGCATTTAAGAACATGTAGTGGTCAAGCCTCAAAAAGATTAGATAACGGTTTAGGAAAATTTATCCCAAGCCGTTATTTTTTTTAATAATTTTGTCTAAATAAATCTTACGATAACTGGTAAGTTACATGTGATTAATCTATGTTAATAAAATATTTATAGATATGGATGATCGCAATGTACAAAGCCTCCCTAGTCCTATTGGTGACCTTATCCGGGTTATCTGGGTGTGGTAAGGAGCTCCCTCCGGTTCCAGAACCCGAATCACGACCAGCCAAACTCTTCACCGTCTCGGTCGGTAACAATGCCTTCGAACGAAATTTTCCAGCGACTACTGAAGCGGGCGATAAAGCCGTATTGGCATTTCGAGTCCCCGGTTTACTAAAAACGATTGACGTCACTGCGGGTCAACAGGTCTCCAAAGGAGATGCATTGGCAACGCTTAATCCTGATGAGTATCAGTTGCTAGAAAAGCAGGCAAGAGCTAACTTCAAACTTGCCGATGTGCAATACCAACGCTCCATCAAGCTACGTAAGGATAGAGTGGTTTCTGAGCAAGATTTTGACCAAGCGAAAGCAAATCATAACTCTGCAAGAGCGGTTTTAAATCAAGCAAAAGCTAATCTTCGCTACACCACACTCGTTGCGCCTTATGATGGTACTATTTCTATTATTCCTGCTGAAAACCACGAATACATCGCGGCTAAGCAAGGTGTAATGAATATCCAAACGAATCAGATCCTCAAAGTTGTCTTCTTATTGCCTGATCAATTAATTGCACGCTTTTCTGCAGGGTTTGAGACAGACGCAACTATGGTATTCGATGCCTTCCCTGAACATTCTTATGTCCTCACCTTTCAAGAAGTCGATACCGAAGCCGATCCTAAAACCGGTTCATACAAGGTCACTATGGTAATGGAGAGACCGACTGATATAGGCATCCTGCCGGGTATGTCTGGCACGGTTAACCTTGTTTCTTCACAAGCAGCGGCGACAAAAATTCCAACCTCAGCAATGATGACCAATGGAGATGATGTCTCAGTATGGCGCGTTAACAACGATGGTATCGTCGAAGAAGTCGCGATAGTCATTGATGAAAAACGGCATATTATTTCGGGTCTTAACGACGGAGATCGCGTTGTGACCTCGGGCGTTAATGGATTAGAAACTGGTGTCAAAGTTCGTGAGTGGATCAAGGAAAGGGGGCTCTAACATGAAGACAGTATCAAAAGCCATCGGCCTATCATGTTTGGCGTTGTTGACAGCCTGTAAAGACAAAGGTGTCACTGAAGTCGAAAAGCTTCCTCTTGTTAAAGCCATTGAAATCTCCGTCTTAGACTTTAACGATAAACTCTATTTTCCAGCAGTGGCTAATGCTGCTGAGAAAGCGCACCTAAGTTTCCGTGTCGCTGGTGAGATTTTTAAACTTGATGTCAAAGAAGGTGAACAAGTTAAAAAGGGTGATGTTCTTGCCGAGTTAGATCCAACAGATTATCAGTTGGACGTTGATAACGCTCAAGCTAGATACACAGTGATTAACAGCCAATACAGACGTTCAAGTCCGTTGGTCAAAAAGGGGTTATTGGCTAAGTCTCAATTCGATGAGATTGCCGCTCAGCGTCAAATCGCTTATGCCGAGTTAGAATTGGCAAAACTGCGTTTGTCATTTACCAAGCTTCGCGCACCGGTTGATGGAATTATCTCTCGTGTCAGTGTTGACCAATACGAAAATATTCAGGTTGGCCAACAGATTGTGAATATTCACAGTGTTGAGGATGTTGAAGTTGTTATCCAATTGCCTGACCAAATCTATGTAAATCAACCAAATGAAGCGACTATCTCGAATATTGAGGCAGTAGTTAGAGTTCCAAGTGGGAATGAATACAGTGCGGGGATAAAAGAGTTTACGACTGAACCCGATCCAAACACAGGTACATTTACCGTCACGCTTGCTTTACCTATGCCAGAAGATGATTTGATTCTTGACGGTATGGCCGTTGAGGTCACGTCAAATGGGCGTGATATCGGGTTGAAATTAAAAGCCGGCGTACTTATTCCTATTGAGGCTGTGTTCAATGCCGATGGGGATGAGTTAACTCGTCAAAACTCTTACGTGTGGATTCTTAATGACGACAATACAGTATCTAAACAGCAAGTCGTATTAGGCAAAGCGAATCAGAAAACATTGCAGATAATCAAAGGATTAGAAATGGGGCAGCATGTCGTTGTTGCAGGCGTATCGCGATTGCGAGATGGGATGACAGTGGAAGTATTGTCTCAGGAGACGAACAATGAGTGAAGTCAATAACAAGCCCCAAAGTGACGATCAACAGGGTGATGACCAAATCACTGGAGTGGCGGCTTATTTTATACGAAATAAGGTCATTAGCTGGATGCTATCACTGATCTTTCTTATTGGTGGTGTGTCTGCATTCTTTGGTTTGGGCCGTTTAGAAGATCCTGCCTTTACCATCAAAGATGCCATGGTAGTGACCTCTTATCCGGGAGCGACGCCTCAGCAAGTGGAAGAGGAAGTGACTTACCCATTAGAGAAAGCGATTCAACAGCTTACCTATGTTGATGAAGTTAACTCTATCTCTAGTCGTGGCCTGTCTCAGGTTACGGTAACGATGAAGAATAATTACGGCCCTGATGATCTTCCACAAATTTGGGATGAACTTCGACGTAAAGTGAATGATTTGAAAGGTCAACTTCCACCCGGGGTAAATGACCCTCAAGTCATAGACGATTTTGGTGATGTTTACGGCATTTTGCTTGCCGTAACGGGGGACGGTTACAGTTACAAAGAGTTACTTGATTACATTGATTACCTAAGGCGAGAGCTAGAACTTGTTGATGGGGTCAGTAAAGTCTCGGTATCCGGCCAACAGCAAGAGCAAGTGTTCATTGAGATATCGATGAAACGGATCAGCTCTCTGGGTTTGTCTCCAAATACTGTATTTAACCTTTTATCCACTCAAAATATTGTTTCAAGTGCAGGTGCTGTAAGGATTGGTGACGAGTACATTCGAATCCATCCAACAGGAGAGTTCCAGAATGTTGAACAGCTCGGTGATTTGATTCTTACGGAAGGTGGCGCTCAAGGGCTTATCTATCTAAAAGATGTGGCGAATGTAACTCGTGGTTATGTTGAAGTGCCTACTAACATCATTGGCTATAACGGGAAGCTCGCACTTAACCTTGGTGTTTCTTTTGCACAAGGCGTGAACGTGGTCGCAGTGGGTGAAGCCTTTGATCGAAGGCTCGCCGAGCTGAAATACCAACAGCCCGTAGGTATTGACATATCTGAGGTTTATAACCAACCCAAAGAAGTCGATAAGTCAGTTAGTGGATTTGTAGTGAGTTTAGGACAAGCGGTTGCGATCGTAATCGTAGTGTTGCTGTTCTTCATGGGATTACGATCGGGTTTGTTGATTGGTTTGATACTGCTATTGACCGTTTTCGGTACCTTTATTTTCATGCAGTACTTCAAAATCGATCTTCAACGTATTTCATTGGGCGCGTTGGTTATCGCGCTGGGGATGCTGGTGGATAATGCCATTGTGGTGGTGGAAGGGATATTGATCGGCACGCAGAAGGGGCGAACCCGAATGCAGGCCGCCACAGATATTGTGACCCAAACCAAATGGCCACTGCTTGGTGCAACGGTTATTGCGGTCACCGCTTTTGCCCCAATCGGTTTGTCTGAAGACTCAACGGGCGAATATTGTGGCACCTTGTTCACGGTTCTACTTATCTCCTTGATGCTGAGTTGGTTTACGGCCATCTCACTCACGCCATTCTTTGCCGATATGTTCTTCAAAGGCCAGAAAGTCGATCCAGATAGTGAAGGTAAAGACCCATACAACGGGATGGTTTTTGTTATCTATAAAAACTTCCTTGAGTTCTGTATGAAGCGTGCGTGGCTCACGATGTTCGTTCTGATTATTGGTTTGGGTGCGAGTGTTTACGGCTTTGGTTTTGTAAAACAAGCCTTCTTCCCATCTTCGACTACGCCAATGTTCCAAGTGGATGTTTGGATGCCGGAAGGTACCGATATTCGTGCGACCAACACTAAGCTTAAAGTGCTTGAAGGTTGGTTAGCAGAGCAGGACGAAGTTGAGCACATCACGACAACGGCGGGTAAAGGCCTACAACGTTTCATGCTGACTTATGCGCCAGAGAAAAGTTATAGCGCATACGGTGAGATAACGGTTCGTGTGAAGAGTTATGAAGTACTTGAAGGTTTGATGTTACGCTTTCGTGAGCATGTAAACGGCCAGTTCCCTGAAATTAATTACAAACTTAAGCAGATCGAATTAGGTCCTGGTGGCGGTGCTAAAATTGAAGCGCGAATTGTGGGTTCTGATCCAACGGTTTTACGTTCAATCGCAGCTCAAGTTATGGACATCATGCGTGCTGACAATGGGTCGTTTAACGTTCGTCACGATTGGCGTGAAAGAACTAAGGTACTGGAACCTCAGTTCAACGAAAGCCAAGCGCGTCGTTATGGTATTACCAAATCTGACGTTGATGATTTCCTAGCGATGTCTTTCTCTGGTAAGTCGATTGGTGTGTATCGTGATGGTACTACGCTGATGCCTATTGTGGCTCGTTTACCTGAAGATGAGCGAATTGATATTCGCAACATCGAAGGTATGAAGATTTGGAGCCCGGCATTAAGTGAATACATCCCACTACAACAAGTAACACTAGGCTACGAATTGGAATGGGAAGATCCACTGATCATCCGTAAGAACCGTAAGCGTATGCTGACGGTAATGGCGGATCCTGACCTACTGGGTGAAGAGACAGCATCAACTTTACAGAAACGCTTACAGCCACAAATAGAAGCGATTGAGATGCCACCGGGTTATTCATTGGAATGGGGTGGTGAATACGAGTCGTCAGCTGACGCTCAAGCGTCACTGTTCACAACTATGCCGTTAGGCTACTTGTTCATGTTCTTAATCACGGTGTTCTTGTTTAATTCGGTGAAAGAGCCTCTGATTGTTTGGTTAACGGTACCACTCGCCTTGATAGGGGTAACGACAGGCTTGCTAGCCTTGAATACACCGTTCGGTTTTATGGCGCTTCTGGGCTTCTTGAGTTTGTCTGGAATGCTTCTGAAGAACGGTATCGTACTGCTTGATCAAATTGAGATTGAGATGAAGTCAGGTAAAGACCCATATATAGCGGTTGTTGATGCGGCATTGAGTCGTGTACGTCCTGTATGTATGGCGGCTATCACAACGATTCTCGGTATGATTCCATTGTTACCGGATATCTTCTTCAAGCCAATGGCGGTAACCATCATGTTTGGTTTAGGCTTCGCCACCGTACTGACGCTAATCGTGGTACCTGTGCTGTATCGTCTATTCCATAAAATTGAAGTCTCGTAAGACGAGTGAGTCTTTGAATTAATGCCCCTGTTTAGGGGCATTATCATTTCTGAGTGATTTAAAATAGGTAGCAATAACATGGAAACAAACACTGAAGGTAGAACGTGTGCATGGGCACTGAAGCACGAACTGGAAAGGGAGTACCACGACGCAGAGTGGGGCGTGCCTGTTTATGATGACCAAGTTCTGTTTGAGTTCATTACTTTAGAAGGCGCTCAGGCGGGCCTGAGTTGGATTACGATCCTTAAAAAGCGCGAAGGCTATCGTGCTGCCTTTGATAATTACGATCTAAACAAGTTAGCCGAATTGAATGAAGACAATGTGCCACACGTCATAGAGAACTTTGATGTGGTTAAGCATAAAGGCAAGATTGCCTCTGTGTATAACAACGCTCGAGCAACGCTTGAACTGCAGAAAGAGTTTGGTTCTCTTTCAAACGCCTTATGGCAATTTGTCGATAACAAGGTGATCGAAAACCACTGGATTGAGATGACTCAAGTTCCAGCTTCTACCGAGCAATCCAAAGCGATGAGTAAGTTTTTGAAGAAGAGAGGCTTTAAGTTTGTTGGGGAAACAATCTGTTACGCGTTAATGCAAGCGACAGGTATGGTTAATGACCATTTAGAAGGTTGCCCACATAAATAAAGGTGTTATTTCTCGACGCGAAATAATTGTGTGTAAATTGAAAAATTCACTGGTCATTTATAAACTTTTCAATATTATATGCGACCAAATTCAAATGTAGACAACGATAGTGAATCAACAAAACTACCAAATATGTGATGCTAACTATGATCCCTTGCTTAGGCAGTTTATGCGTGAGGATGGCCACGTAGAAACTATCGCGCCGCTAGAAGGTAAAGTGTTCCTATTCTTGCTTGAAAATACAGGCGAATGCATTGAGCGAGGCCTGATCTTTGATAGATGTTGGGGGGATGTGATTGTCTCTGAGCAAGCGTTGACCAACGTGATATCTAAGCTTAGAAAAACACTGAACAGAGTGACTTGTGGTTGCGCCACGATTCGTACCGTCAGTAAAATGGGGTATTCTCTGGAGATAGAGGAATCATCTCAACCTCAAAATACAGAGCCTAAAGCGACAGTCCCTGAGGCGGATTTAGTATCAGAGTCTCCTCAAACGATAGGATTATCGCAAGCCGAACTTAACCCATCATCAATAACGACAAATCAAACACAAACCTCAGGCGAGTCACCTGAGAAAAAGCCGCAAGATGAGCAGGCTCATGTTATGCCTGCATCAGTAACACAAAGCGTTGAAGGCGACATGGAAATGCCATTGTCCACAGTTAGCCCGAGGGGTTCAGTCAACGCGGTACCACCTAGCTTTAAGCTTTTTGTTCATCGTCATTTAGCCTGCGTGGGCTACTTTTTAGCCTTTACCTGTGTGTTGATCTCTTTGTTTAATATATTTCAGGCTTACTATCAGCCATTGCCATATTTTGTTGATAAAAATGAGTATCACGACAGTTTCGTAGATGAAACGAATCACTACTTTTTCCATATTGTTCGCAATGAAGCCTACTCGTTGCCTGCGATCACTGAGAGACTGATACAAGTTATACCCAGCCACTGTAATGTTGATGTTTTTGTTCGCATTTATCCATCTGTCAACCAACCTGAAAATGATGCTTTGTATATGCTAATTGAGAGAAAGGATGGCGAAGCTCTTAATTACTTGTCATCTATTTTTGAAGTTGAGTCATCTTTTGATTCGTTTGTGAATTACATGGCTCAAAGGAGTTACTTTTGCGAATAATTGGTTTGCTATTAGTATTAGCACTCACCGCTGCAAGTTTTATGATTGATAGGAACACATTAGCGGGTACTCGTTGGCACTGTAAAACTATCAAAACAGGTTTTATGACGCAGGCATTTCAACCTTATCAATCGTTGTATGAACGTATGACTTTTACCTTTCAATCCGACAATACGTTTATGATTTCAGAGTCGGTGAAGATTGAAAGGAAGGATGGTCAGGTGAGTAAATTGGAGCACCACTCCTCAGGTCGTTATTCGTTAGAAGATGGCGAGTTGTCTATCTCTATCATTGATTATTCGCCGACAACTGAAACTGATGACCCTGTTATTAATCGAGAGTATAGCTCGTATAAGGGGCTGAATATTGATTATTCAGTTGTTGTCACCGATGACTCACTCTATTTATTTAATAAAAATCGTTTCGAAATTTTTAATTGGGTATGTTTTAAGGTTCAGAAGTAGTCATATAACTTCTACACCAAGAGCTTACCGAACTAAAAAGGCAGGTTGTCCCTGCCTTTTTGTGGAAACTTGTTTATTGTTTTACTTAAACCAGAGCGTTGTAACGATCTAGTCCAGCTTCTAGATCCGCAATCAGGTCATCGACGTCTTCTAAGCCGATATGAACGCGTATCAAGGTTCCTTCGAAGTTAGGGTTCGCTACCGTTCTCAAGCTATTAAAGCTGCTCGGTTCGTTCGCTAGAATCAAACTTTCAAATCCACCCCATGAGTAACCCATACTAAAGTGCGTCATACCATCAAGCAGAGCAGTCGTTGCTTTTGTGTTTGAGTTCTTAAGAACGAAAGAGAACAAACCATTACCGCCAGTAAAGTCTCGTTTGAAGAATTCATGACCGGGACAAGACTCAAGGGCAGGGTGACGAACATGGTCAACCTCAGGGCGTGTTTCTAACCACTTTGCTACTTTTAGGCTGCTTTCAGCATGTTGGCGAAGTCGAACGTCAAGAGTGCGAATACCGCGAAGACCAAGATAAGCGTCATCTGGAGATACGCACTGTCCCATCAAGTAACTCTGCTCTCTCAGTTGATCCCAACATTTTTCGTTGGCTACTGCCGTTCCTAGCATCACATCAGAGTGACCAACAATGTATTTAGTCGCCGCTTGAATTGAGATGTCGACGCCAAAATCGAACGGTGAGAAGTTAACACCAGCCGCCCACGTGTTATCGAGCATTACAATGATGTCATGTTCATGGGCAATACGTGCGAGTGTTGGGATGTCTTGAACTTCCATGGTGACTGAACCAGGAGATTCAGTAAATAGAACCTTAGTATTTGGCTTAATAAGGTCTTGGATACCTTCACCGATCGTTGGCTCGTAGTAAGTGGTCTCTACACCCATCTTTTTCATTATGGTGTCACAGAAATCACGAGTGGGTTCATAACAGGTATCGACCATCAGAATATGGTCACCTGTTTCAACAAAAGAGAGGATGGCATTAGAGATGGCTGCCGTACCACAAGGGTAAAGTGCGCAACCTGCACCACCTTCAACTTCAACCATTGCATCTTGAAATGCGAAATGAGTCGTGGTGCCACGGCGTCCGTAGAAAAGTGTCTTGTTAGCGCGGTTAATGGTCGCTTTGCGTTTCTCTTCTACTGTGTTGAACACGACAGTTGAAGCGCGTTGTACTGGTGGGTTAACGACACCATTAGTCCACTTCTTATCACGACCTGCAGTGATCAGTTTAGTGGTTTTGTTCTCGGACATGCTGTGAATTCCTTATCAATCGGTTATGTCCTATTTAAAACATGCCAATAGCCTTCAAAGCAAGAGCAGAGCGGGAGTTTTTGCGCTTTTCTTTCGCTTTTTAACCTTCCACGTCGTTTATCGTGAAAGGTTTAAAATCCGATAGTCGGCGAGTGATGAGCCGCGGTGGACGCATTGATGGAATTAAAGCAGCGGGTTGAATAAGTAAAACAACCTTTCGAAGAAGCGGTTGCGTAGGTTTCTCTGCTCCCATTGCTCCAATTCCACTGGATGAGATGATTCAATATAGGATTGCTGCAAATCAAACAGTTGCTTGGTGAAGTGCACATCATCAACGGCTAGCGTTACTTCGAAGTTAAGCCATAGGCTGCGCATGTCGATATTGACCGTTCCGATTAAGCAAAACTCTTCATCAATCACTACCGATTTGGTGTGAAGAAGCCCGCCGTAAAACTCATATATCTTCACTCCGGCTTCAAGCAGTTCGGTATAGAAGGCGCGAGAAGCCCATTTAACCATTAATGAATCGTTGTTATGTGGAATGATTAATTCTACGCTGACACCACGTTGTGCCGTCATTTTGAGTGTTTCTAATAAGTCGGCACTCGGTACAAAGTAGGGTGTTGTAATACGAACTGAATGGTTTGCTTGATTAATCGCAATAGTAAGAACTTGCAGAATCAAATACTCCGGCATGCCCGGCCCAGATGGCACTACTTGAACTGGATGATGCGTCATTATTTCTTCAACCGGGCACTCTGGTAAATCAGGAAGAATGCGTTCACCGGTTTCCACTTCCCAATCCCAACCATGAATTGCTGACAACACGTTAACGGTTGGCCCAGTGACGCGAACCATGACATCAATCCATTGGCCGACCCCTGAGCTCTGTTTGAAATGAGCTGGATCTACCATATTCATTGACCCGGTATAGGCGATGGACTCATCAATCACGATGATCTTCCGGTGCTGCCTTAGATCTAAACGGCGTAAGAAAATACGCCAAGGACTAACCTCTAATGCTTGGACAACGTGAACGCCAGCGTCTTTCATCATTGAACGCCAGTGACTTTTGAAAAAACGCGGGCTACCTGCAGAATCGAGTAAAACTTTAACATCGACACCACGTTTTGCTGCTCGAATAAGTGCGGAAGCAACGGAGTCAGTTAAGCCACCGGGGTGCCAAATATAGAAAACCATTTTGATACTAGTCTGGGCGTTTTCTATATCTTCGATAATTGCGTGTAGGATCTCATTAGGAGAAGCCTGTAGTGAAAGTGTGTTTCCGCTGAGAGCTGGAATGCCCATCCGATTGTTACAAAGCTCATCAATTTTGTGGATAGGCGAGCCGACTTTACCTGGAAGGTGGACTTGGCAATCATTTAATTGGCGGAACCAATCACCAAAAGGCGTAAACATGCGATGTGCCCGCTCAGCCCTCTTTCTACCAAGATTTAGCTCTCCGAAAAGGAAGTAACAAGCGACGCCAACAATAGGGATAATGTAGATAACCATCAACCATGCGAGAGAAACGCTGACAGAGCGTCGTTTTAGTACGACACGAAAAGTCACACCGGCGACAAGGACCCAGTATAAAGCGACAGAAGCTAAAGTTAAAAAATGGTAGAGCTTTTCCACATTGAATACTCGAAAAAAGAGACACTTAGATAGTAATGCTATTTTACGGATATGGGAATTTAAGGAATCAACTATTTACAAAATAGAGCAAAAGCTGTAAACAGGTTAAAGTTGTTAAGTTTTAGTTAACTTAAGACGAATGCAATTGTTTTGTATGAAAAACCGGCATTTAACCATAAAGATTTACATTGATAACGAAATATATACGGTTCGGGCTTCCAATTGTATTCTTAAACTGGTTTACTTGCTAGATAACGAGCGTCAATCAAATCTTTTAATGGTGTAAATTATTATATACACCTTATCTTTTAATGACGCCACACAAAGCAAAATACAACATCACATAACACAAAAGTTTGGAGTAAACGTGGCTACTAGTAATACAACCACTACACCCCGCGATACCTGGGGTTCGAAATTAGGATTCGTAATGGCTGCAGCAGGTTCTGCTGTTGGCTTAGGTAACATCTGGAAATTCCCATACACAGCAGGTGAAAGTGGCGGCGGTGCATTCGTTGCAATTTATCTGTTTTTTGTAATCTTCATCGGTTTTAGTGTGATGCTAACTGAATTTGCGATTGGCCGTCATACGCAAAAATCAGCAGTAGGTGCATTTAAATCAACTGACCGTCGCTGGACGTTCGCTGGTGTTATTGGCGTAGTCAGTGGTTTACTTATCATGGGTTTCTACCCTGTAGTAGGTGGCTGGTCTATCGCATACATCGGTAAAATTGCTGGTGGTCTACTAGACGCACCTGAAGCAATTGGCGACAGCTTCGGTGGCTTTATCTCAAACCCAGTTCAGCCACTAATGTGGATGGGCCTATACCTACTACTTAACGTTGTCATCGTTATGAAGGGTATTTCTGGCGGTATTGAGAAAGCGGGTAAGATTCTGATGCCGCTTCTTTTCATCATCCTTATCGTGGTATCAATCAAAGGCCTAATGCTTCCGGGCGCGATGGCTGGTCTTGAATTCCTATTCAGCCCTGACTTCTCTAAAGTAGACAGCGGTGTAATCCTAGCTGCACTGGGTCAAGCATTCTTCTCACTATCTCTTGGTATGGGTTGTATGTTGACTTACGGTTCTTACCTTAAGAAGAAAGAGAACCTAGTTCAAACTACAGCTATGGTTACGGCGATGGATACAGGCGTTGCTATCCTAGCTGGTGTTGCAATGTTCCCTGCAATGTTCGCATTCGGTATGGAACCTGCAGCAGGTCCTGGTCTAGTATTCGTTGTTGTTCCTCAGCTATTCGCTGAAATGGGCGGCGTAGTTGGTCTTCTATTTGCTCTTATGTTCTTCGTTGGTCTAAGTGTTGCGGCACTGACTTCTTCAGTATCTCTACTTGAAGTTGTTGTTTCGTACCTAATCGATGAGAAAGGCATGAAGCGTGTAACAGCTGTACTGTCTGCAAGTGTCGTAATGGCGATTCTATGTATCTTCGCTTCTCTATCACTTGGTGGCTTCGGTCCTACACTGTTCGGTACTGGCGCATTCGATATCTTCGACCTACTAACGGATAAGATCTTCCTAGCAGTTGGCGGTATGTTGGTATGTATCTTCGCTGGTTGGAGACTAAACCGTGCTGACCTAGAGAAAGAAATCACTAACGACGGTGAAGTATCTTTCCCTCTATTCGGTCTATGGTACACACTCGTTAAGTACATCATCCCAGTAGCTATCGCTATCGTAGCGTTCATGGGCATCTCTTCTGGCTTCGACAGCGGTAAAGGTGCAATCATGCTACTAGGTATTGGTATCATTGCCGGCTCTGCGCTTATTTCTAAGAAGCTATAATTCTTAGAAACTCTAATCGCAAACTAAAGTTAATTGATAAGCGGGAGCCATTGGCTCCCGTTTTTTATGCGACGTACTTATTATTTTTCGAGAAATAAAAACATCGTCCCCTAAAGTTGTCCGTGTGGTGGCCGATATATCTTTCGGTTAGGCTATATCGGCCTGTATTTATTTTAGGTAGGTGTTCTGTGAAATTGTCAGTGAGAAAAAAACTATATTTGGGTTTTGGATCTATATTGGCGGTGCTTGTCACGTTAGTAGGGATTGTATCGATAGAAGTGATTGGGGCTCACGAGAGCTCTGATGAAATTAGACTGGATGATGTTCCAGGAACTGTTACCTACCTTATATTGATCGATGAAGCTGGTGATGTTTACCGTGATGCTTTGGGTGCGGTTGTTCAGGGCGGTAATGCGCTCAATGATTATCGAGCTAATAAGACTCAATTTTCTCAAGCAATTGAAGAAGCAAAGCGTTTAGAGAGTAAAGGCTCAGAGGACCATCGTCGTGTTCAGCGAATTGAAGAGCTAATGGGGCGCTTTACTCAAGAGTTTGAATCGAAGCTCGTACCTATGCTTAATGATGAAACTGCATTGTTATCAAATATCCAGCAGCTTCGCTCTTTGTATGAGAGTAATCTTATCCCGATTGAAAATTTGCTTGATCAAGCATCTGAAAGTGAGATTGCTGATACAGAGCGAGCTCTGCTAACACTAACGGATTCGTTTATTACAATCGAACGCACGATTATGGTGTTGACTGCGGTTGCGATTGTGTTTGGTTGCGTAATTGCGTTTGTATTGTCTAGCTCTATTACTAATCGCTTAACTCGTGTAGAGCAAGTTGCACGACGCGTAGCAAATGGTGATCTAACGGCAGGTGACATTGTTGATGAATCTGGTGATGAGTTGGCTGACCTTGCTCAATCGATCAACCAGATGCAAAAGTCATTGGTCGATCTCCTCGGTTCTATCTCATCAGTGACTACCCAAGTTCAATCCGTTACTGGTGAGCTATCATCAATCAGCCACGACATCGTATCTGGCGCCTCTGCTCAAGCAGATAAAGCGACATTGATTGCGACTGCGGCAGAAGAACTAAGCTTAACCATTTCTGAAGTAGCGCAACAAGGTACTTCTACTTATGAAGAAGCGCGCCGCTCAGAAACGTCTGCAGAAGACGGTCGTAAAGTGATCGTGGAGATGGTTGCGAGCATCCAACAAGTGTCTACTCAAATGAGCGACATGTCGTTACAAATGAACACGCTGGGTTCACATGGTGAGCAGATTGGCAGTGTTATCAAGGTAATCGAAGATATCGCAGAACAAACCAACCTCTTGGCTCTGAACGCGGCTATTGAAGCTGCGCGTGCTGGTGAGTTCGGTCGTGGTTTTGCCGTGGTAGCTGATGAAGTACGAGCGCTAGCGGAGAGAACGACTAAAGCAACACAAGAAGTGTCTGGTATCATCCAATCTATTCAATCTGGTACTCAAGAAGCGGTTACTTACACTCAAGACAACTGTCGCTTAGTTGAAATTGGTGTAGAGCAAAGTACAGGGGCGGTATCGGCTCTAGAAGCAATTGTTAGCGGTGCGGGCAACGTACAAAGCATGGTTAACTCAATTGCGACTGCGGCAGAAGAACAGACAGCGGTGACAAAAGAAATCGCAGCGGATATTACGGCAATCAGTGATATCTCTGAACAGTCATTACAGTTAGCGACTCGCAGCTCTGAGAACACATCAGGTTTGAATGCTAAAGTTGCCGAACTTGAAGGCTTAGTAGGTAAGTTCAAACTTGCTTAGAGCTTAGAGCTTAGAGCTTAGAGCTGGATCATAAGTCTAGAACATAAGCTTAGAGCGAATTGATTAAAGACTTCCCAGTGAAAGTTGACTATTGAAACATAAGCCCAACGATTCAATGTTTATTGAACTCGTTGGGCTTTTTCGTAGCTGGAATCTGGATTCAGACACGGTATACTCCACGTTCTACAATGGAGCTAGCCTATACATGTTCGACATTCTTCTGAATCACTCTGATTTTTTACTTATAAACAAACATCCAGGCGTCAGCGTCCATAAAGACGATGGTGATACGATGTTATTGCAAGAAGTTGCTAAGGCAGTCAATGAGCCGAAGCTATATTTAGTCCATCGTCTCGATAAAATGACGTCAGGAATTCTACTGCTGGCAAAAGATGCCCCGGCAGCGAGTGAACTTTCACAGTTGTTTGCAAAGCGTGAAGTAGAGAAGTACTACCTTGCGATAGGCTCCAAGAAGCCGAAGAAAAAGCAGGGGCTGATCTCAGGAGATATGGAGCGTTCACGACGCTCAAGCTGGAAGCTGCTGACAACCAAAGAAAACCCAGCGATTACCCAATTTTTATCTGCAACGGCTGAACCCGGTGAGCGTCTACTTTTATGTAAACCCTATACGGGGCGAACTCATCAGATCCGTGTCGCGATGAAGTCCATTGGCTCGGCTATTGTTGGTGATCCTATTTACAATCCATCGAACGAGGCTGACAGAGGCTATCTGCATGCCTTCGCGATTCGATTTACCTATCAATCACAAGCCTACGAATATGTCTGCGATCCAAGAAACCTCGACTCTTTGGGTGAGAAATGGCATCAAGAGATCGTGTCTAATGGTTTAGACAGTTGGCTTGAACCTTGGTCATTAACGTGGCCAAAGCTAAACACTAAGTGAGTGAAATAATGGAAGCATCAGCTTTACCTCTGTTTTTTAGTCATATTGAACAGCAATTGAATGAAGTGCCGAATGAACTACGTCGTATTTTTCACGGGCGTGGCAAGTTTTGGCCCGGCCTAGATCAACTCACTTGTGATTGGGTTGATGGACAGTTATTGGTTAACGTGTTTAAAGAAGTGGACCAAGCGTTCTTATCATCTCTAAAGACTGGATTGGTCGACCTCACTAACAAAGATATCTGGCAAGTAAAACAGGGCACAAGCATTGTGCTGCAACACCGTTATGCTGATGGCGCGCCCTCTGAAGTGTTGTGGGGTCAATTGAACGACTCACCAGTCGTGGTTGAACATGGGCTTAAGTACCAACTAGACATTGGCCGCAATCAGAACTTCGGTCTGTTCCTAGACATGCGTAATGGTCGTCAGTGGGTACAAGATAATGCCAAGGATAAGAACGTTCTTAACCTGTTCGCATACACTTGTGGCTTCTCTGTGGCGGCGATTGCGGGTGGCGCTCGACAATGTATGAACGTAGACATGTCTCGCGGATCACTGAATAAAGGCCGTGATAACCACCGCTTGAATGAGCATGACATGCGATCGGTGAACTTCCTTGGCTACGACATCTTTAAGTCGTGGGGAAAAATCAAGAAGGGTGGCCCATACGAGCTGGTTATTATCGATCCGCCTTCGTTCCAAAAAGGCAGCTTTGCACTGACTAAAGACTACAAAAAGATCTTACGTCGTTTGCCTGAGCTTCTAACCGAAGGTGGTGAAGTGATTGCTTGTGTTAACTCACCAGCAGTCTCACCAAACTTCTTGATTGAGACGATGGTAGAAGAAGCGCCAAATGTTGAGTTTATCGAGCGTCTAGATAACCCACCTGAGTTTGTCGATATTGACCTCGATTCAAGTTTGAAAGTCCTGAGATTTAAATTTAACGTTTCTTAAGACGCTTAATTTGGAGTTAACAAATATCAACGTTTGAAAGTAAAAAAGCCACTCAATGAGTGGCTTTTTGGGCTTTAGGTTTCGAAGAAGTTTAAGCTTGTTGTTTCTCTAGCTCAGCTTCTTTCACTTCGTCTTTGATTAGAGAATCAACGATTACCGCACATGCTGCATCACCAGTGATGTTCAGAGCAGTACGAATCATGTCGAAGATACGGTCTAGAGCGAATAATAGAGGTAGACCTTCGATAGGGATACCAGCTGCTAGAAGAACCGCAACCACTAGGAAAGAAGGACCTGGAACACCCGCTTGACCAACTGCGCCTAGCGTAGACGTTACGATGATAGCAACGTAAGCGCCCATAGAAAGGTCGATGTTGAACAGCTGTGCGAAGAAGATAGCAACTAGGCCGTAGTAAATTGCATTACCAGACATGTTGATCGTCGCACCAAGTGGCAGAACGAATGAAGCCGTAGAGTTGCGAACGCCAAGTTCTTTCTCTACCGTTTCCATTGTTACTGGTAGTGTCGCCATTGAAGATGCTGTTGATAGTGCAACCGCTTGAGGCTTCTTCATTGCCACTAGGAACTTCTTAGCTGAAGTCTTAGTGAAGATTTGAATCATCAGTGGGTAAGCAACAAAGCCGAAGATAAGAATCGCAGCGATGTAAACAATGAACAGCTTGAACACGACCATAAGCGCGCCAAAGCCAAACGTACCTACTGCTTCAGCCATTAGGCCGAATACGCCAAGTGGTGCAATGATCATAACTTTGTTGATCATCCATACCATAGCGTCAACGATAGCATTTACACCGTTGATGATAGGGTCACGTTTCTCTTTTGCTTGTTTAGAAATCGCAATACCAAAGAATAAGCAGAAAACGAGAATTTGCAGAATGTTTGCTTCATTCAGTGATTGGAAAACGTTGGTAGGGATCATGCCAGTGATGGTTGCCCAGAACGTTGGAAGTTCGCCTTTCGCAGCGTATTCTGAAGAGAACATACCTTCAACGCCAGAAACATCGATACCACGACCGGGTTCGAACACTTCACCCATTACAAGCGCTAGTGCTACAGCAAGTGCTGACGTTAGTGCAAAGTAACCCAGTGTTGTTACACCGACTTTACCAGCCGATGAGCTATTACCTAGACCTGCAGCACCTGAAATTAGGGCAACCGCGACTAGAGGAATAACCAGCATCTTGATCAAATTGATGAAGATAGCACCCAGTGGAGCGAACATTGTTGCGCTGTCACCCATCATCGCACCGACTACAGTACCGATGATCATTGCAATAACGACTTGAATGCCGATGTTGCTTAGTAAACTCTTTTCTTTTAACACTTCCATAACCTCTGTGCTACTAAATATAAAAATCCCAGAACTACTCACCAATGTACGATGTACCATTGGATTAATATTTCGCGACGAGTTTTACACGTATCCTTTACATTTATCAATATGAGCAGAGGTGAAAGTCTCTGAAAAACAGGTGGTCTAATGTCATTTGTTGATTTTGCACAAAAATGCAATCGTTTGCCTTGGTTTTTTATAGCGATGTTATTTGTTGAATTTATAAAAGCTTTTTGACTGGAGATTTTGTGAATGATTTGCAAGCGTTGGTGTTGAAAACGTCCCATTAACATTTTGATTTCATTTGCGAGTGTTTTTTGAACGTTTATGTTGGGGTAAATCCACAGGTACGTGTTGTGTGAAATTTAGCCTGAACTATGCTTAAGGTATCTATTTATTACCAAGATGTTACCTCTGCGCTTTAAATAAAACGTCTATCTAGCATCTCAGTTGTAAGGAGAGGGGCTATGACTTTTATATTAAAGTACTTGTTTGCGTTTCTTCTGTTGTTCAGCTCAGTGTTTGCTCAGGCCGATGATGTCTGGGTGATTGAGGTGAACGGAGGGATAGGTCCGGCGACCAGTGATTACCTCACTAGAGAAATAGAACAAGCTCACGATGAGCAAGCAAAGCTCATTATTTTGAAAATGAACACGCCCGGCGGGTTAGATTCGTCGATGCGTGACATTATTCGATCCATCACCACCTCACCGATTCCAGTCGCTACTTGGGTTGGGCCTGCGGGTTCACGAGCAGCGAGCGCCGGTACCTATATTTTACTTGCCAGCCACGTTGCTTCCATGGCACCTGGAACTAATCTAGGTGCAGCAACTCCTGTGTCTCTTGGCGGTGGCAAAGCGCCGACTAATCCGTTATCTCCTCAAGACGACACCAATAAAGACGACAACACTTCTGCGAGTGAGCAAGACGCAACCAAACAAGGGAACTCAGACCAAGTAAAAGCCACCACTGCGATGGAAAAGAAAGTCATTAATGATGCAGCTGCCTACATCGTCAGTTTGGCTAAGCTGCACAAACGTAACGAAGAATGGGCAGAAAAAGCGGTAAGAGAGGCAGCCAGCTTGGATTCTGAGAATGCACTGACTCTTAACGTGATTGATTTTATTGCCAGCGATCTTCAGCAATTGGTTGAACTGAGCAACGGACGCACCATCACCATCAACGGTGTCAGTCAGGAAGTCCAACTGAGTGATGTTGCTTTTGTCGAGCGAGAACAAGACTGGCGCTTTAGTTTGCTTTCGGTGATCACGAACCCGAACGTTGCATATATTTTGATGCTGATTGGTATCTACGGTTTGTTACTCGAATTCTATAACCCTGGAGTCGGGCTACCGGGTGTATTGGGCGGTATCTGTCTGTTATTAGCTATGTATTCTTTACAAATGCTGCCGGTGAGTTACGCAGGCCTTGCGTTGATTCTGCTTGGAATTGCCTTAATGGTCGCAGAGGCCTTTAGCCCGAGCTTCGGTATTTTCGGTTTGGGTGGCGTCGCTGCGTTTACGCTCGGCTCGATCATGTTGATGGATACCGAAGTGCCAGGTTATCAAATCGCATTGCCACTAATCATTGGGATCAGTTTGTTCTCTGTTGCCTTTATCGTCGTAACAATATCAATGCTAGTCCGAGTGAGAAACAAGCCGGTGACTACGGGGATGGAAGCGGTTGTCGGCGACACTGGCAAAGTGGTAAGCGGCTTCCCCGGTGCGGGTCGAGTATTGGTTGAAGGTGAGATCTGGCAAGCCAAATGCGCGAGTGAATTACAAGCGGGACAGCTTATTAGAGTGACCAAACTGACTGGGTTGTTGTTGGATGTGGAGGCGCTGCCCGATGAGACATCATCGAAACCTAGCTAGCGCGGACTGTTAGCGTGGAATGCTAGTACAAACGTTATTGAATTATTAATTGCTTAGCCATCGTTACCATTAGGGGGCGGTTATGTTTATACACACTATAGGTATTGTCATTGTGCTCGTTATCTTGTTAATAGCCAGCATGTTCAGAGTGCTGCGCGAGTACGAGCGTGCAGTGGTGTTTTTCCTCGGGCGCTTTTACGGTGTGAAAGGGCCGGGCTTGATTATCATCATTCCTTTTATCCAACAAATTGTGCGAGTGGATCTACGAACTATCGTGTTGGATGTTCCAACACAAGATTTGATCACACGCGATAACGTGTCGGTTAAGGTGAATGCCGTGGTGTACTTCCGAGTGCTGGATCCGAAGATGGCGATCAACAACGTTGAGAATTACCTTGAAGCGACCAGCCAACTTTCACAAACAACGCTGCGTTCGGTGCTTGGGCAACATGAGTTGGACGAGCTGTTGTCTGAGCGAGAAGAGCTTAATAGAGACTTACAAGCGATACTGGATCAACACACCGATAACTGGGGGATCAAGATTGCCAATGTCGAGATCAAGCATGTTGATCTGGATGACAGTATGGTGCGTGCTCTTGCTAAACAAGCAGAGGCGGAACGTTCTCGTCGAGCCAAGGTGATACATGCGACGGGTGAGTTAGAAGCATCGACTAAATTACGTGAAGCGGCCGAAGTGCTGAATCAAGCGCCCAACGCTATTCAATTGCGATATATGCAAACGTTAACCGAGGTGGCTAACGAAAGAACCTCCACCATCATCTTCCCAATGCCCATCGATCTAGTGGAGAAGATAACCGATCCGATCAAAGCGACGCTCAATGAGGCAGCGATTAAGAAAGCGATGAAAGCTGAGGAGTAGTTAGCGTGAATGACGAGTTATAAAAAAGGCTCCACAGTTGTGGAGCCTTTTAATATTTTGAATCATAGGTTCTATTTAGTGACCGTCGATTATTTCTGCGTAGCCGCTTTCATTGGCGTAACAAACTCAGCAAGAGCTTTAAGCATTGCTTCTGGTTGTTCAACGTTGTTTTCAATGATTTTCACAACCGCTGAGCCAGAGATAGCACCTGCAGCGCCAGCTACAATCGCTTCTTTCACTTGTTCAGGAGCAGAGATACCGAAACCAAGCAGTGCTGGTGGCGCATCAAACTTGTTCAAACGATCAAGTAGGGCAGTCACAGGCATGTTTGCTTTTGTTTCTGCACCCGTTACGCCTGAGCGAGAAAGCAGGTATGTGTAACCGCCACCTAGCTCAGAAACTGATTGAAGTGTTTCATCGCTTGCTGTTGGCGGAGCAATAAAGATTGGGTGAACTCCAAACTTCTTCGCTGCAGCAACAAACTCGCCGCTTTCATTGGTTGGTACATCAGCAATCAATACTGAATCGATACCTGCTTTTGCGCAGCGTTCGTAGAAGTTCTCGATACCACGTGCGTAAACCAAGTTCGCGTACATCAGTAGGCCGATTGGCAGCTCTGGGTATTTAGCGCGAATTTGACCAATAAGATCAAAACACACATCTGGCGTTACTTTAGAATCTAAAGCACGAATGTTCGCACCTTGGATTGTCGGGCCATCTGCAAGCGGATCTGAGAATGGAATACCAAGCTCAAGTGCATCTGCACCCGCTTCAACCAAGGTTTCCATGATCTTAAGTGATTGCTCAGGGTTAGGATCGCCAACCGTTACGAATGGTACAAATGCGCCCTGATTCTTTTCAGCTAAGCGAGTGAAGAGTGATTGATAGCGATCCATTATAATGCTCCTTTCTCTTTAAGAATGTCGTGTACAGAGAAAATGTCTTTGTCACCGCGACCAGATAAGTTAACGACTAATAGCTGTTCTTTCTCAGGGTCGTCGTGAGCCATTTTAACTGCATGAGCCAAAGCATGAGATGACTCTAGCGCTGCGATAATACCTTCTTTACGTGCAATCAATTGGAACGCTTCTAGCGCTTCGTCATCGGTCACGTTGTCGTATTCAGCACGACCAATCGCATTTAGGTGCGCGTGTTGAGGGCCAACTGATGGGAAATCTAGACCCGCAGAAACAGAGTAAGACTCTTCTACTTGGCCGTTCTCATCTTGCATCAGTGGGGCTTTCATACCGAAGAAAATACCTGTTTTACCGTGTTTAAGTGGTGCGCCGTGTTGGTCGGTATCAATACCTTTACCAGCAGGCTCTACACCGATTAGGCGAACAGACTCTTCTTCAATGAAATCAGCGAACATGCCGATAGCGTTAGAACCACCACCTACACAAGCGATAACGGCATCAGGAAGGCGACCTTCACGAGCTAGAATTTGGTTTTTCGTTTCTTCACCAATCATGCGTTGGAAATCACGAACAATCGTTGGGAATGGGTGAGGGCCTGCTGCAGTACCCAATAGGTAGTGCGCGTCTTCATAAGTTGCAGACCAGTCACGTAGTGCTTCATTACATGCGTCTTTTAGCGTTGAAGAGCCAGAATGAACAGGGATAACCTCTGCGCCCATTAGCTTCATACGGAACACGTTCGGGCTTTGACGTTCAACGTCTTTTGCACCCATGTAAACACGACACTTAAGGCCTAGTAGAGCACATGCTAGAGCAGTGGCAACACCGTGTTGGCCTGCGCCTGTTTCAGCGATGATTTCTTGCTTACCCATACGTTTCGCTAGCAGCGCTTGACCAAGTACTTGGTTTGTCTTGTGAGCACCGCCGTGAAGTAGATCTTCACGCTTAAGGTACAGTTTAGTTTTTGTACCTTTAGTCAGGTTACGCGTTAGCGTTAGTGCCGTTGGACGACCTGCGTACTCTTGCAGAAGCGTCATGAATTCACTGCGGAACTCAGGATCGGCTTGTGCATCGATAAATGCTTGTTCTAGTTGGTCTAGTGCTGGCACTAGGATCTGCGGTACGTATTGACCACCGTATTCACCGAAGTAGGCATCGAGTTTAGCCATTGTGTTATTCCTTCAATTCTATTGATGTGTCTTCACACCAAGTCATTTAATCTTGTTTGAGCTTCGCTAAAGCAAAGCTCACAAATATGTTTTTAGTTTCTGCTTTCTAATTCCTAGAGCCGAGCTTGGACTAGTAATTACGAATCGCTGCAAAAGCGCGTTGCAGTTTGTCTGCGTCTTTTTTACCTGGAGCGGATTCAACGCCAGAGTTTAGGTCTAATCCTAAACAACCCAACTTAGCCGCTTGGTTAGCATTTTCTGGGTTTAGGCCACCCGCTAACATAATTGCGCTTTGGTTGTTGATTAGGCTCCAATCGAACGCTTGGCCAGTACCACCCGTTTGAGAACCTACTTTAGTATCTAGCAGGTGACGAGTTACGTTGCTTTTCAGTAATTCTGGTAGCGCGCTTTTAGCACCGTTTTCACCACCAGAAGCCACACCGTAAGCTTTCCAAATCTCAACGCTTTCAGGTAGTGATTGTTTTAACTCATCGACAAATGCTTGAGACTCATCACCGTGCAGTTGCACAGCGAATAGGCCTAGCTCAGATACCGTTTTCGTAACGTCTGCTTCGCTGTGGTTTTGGAACACACCCACGTAGTTCAGCGGTGCGCCACTCATAGTTAAACGAGCCGCTTCGATATCCACATGACGCTTAGACGCTTCAACGAAAATCAAACCACCGAATACCGCACCAGCTTGATAAGCCTTCGCGGCATCGTCAGAGTGAGTTAAACCACACACCTTGTTTTCACCGAGTGTTACTTTACGCACTGCAAGCTCTAGGTTCTTTTCAGCCATCAGAGAGCTGCCGATTAAGAAACCATCTGCAAACGTTGAAAGGTCTCGAACTTGTTGATGTGTGTAGATGCCAGACTCTGAAATCACGACTGCGTTTGGAGCCAGTTCGCGAACCAGCGGAGCCAACTCTTTAGTACGGTTCAAATCCGTCGAAAGGTCACGCAGGTTACGGTTATTAATACCGATCACTTTTGCTTTTAAAGCGACTGCGCGGTGAAGCTCTTCTTCGTTACTGACTTCGGTTAGTACACCCATGTTGAGCGAGTGAGCAACTTCCGCCAGTGCTTGGTACTCTTCGTCATCTAATACCGATAGCATCAACAAGATAGCATCAGCAGAGTAGTGACGAGCTAAGTAAACCTGGTAGGTATCAACCATGAAGTCTTTACACAGGACAGGTTGCTTAGCAATGCAGCGAACCTTAGGTAAAAACTCGAAGTCACCTTGGAAGTATTTCTCGTCTGTCAGCACTGAAATCGCGTTGGCGTGGTTGTTGTACACCGATGCAATGTAGTCCAAATCAAACTCGTCACGGATCAAACCTTTTGACGGTGATGCCTTTTTACATTCAGTGATGAAAACCGTTTGTTCGCCGCTCAATGCATCATAAAAGCTGCGGTCTGTTGCGGTTAACGATGCTTTAAACTCGTCCAGTGGTTGAGTCTGCTTACGCGCTTCAACCCATTGGTATTTATCACGAACG
This sequence comes from Vibrio sp. 10N.239.312.C11, assembly GCF_041466065.1. Taxonomy (NCBI): domain Bacteria; kingdom Pseudomonadati; phylum Pseudomonadota; class Gammaproteobacteria; order Vibrionales; family Vibrionaceae; genus Vibrio; species Vibrio sp. 10N.239.312.C11. The sequence continues at coordinate 15,375 of NZ_JBFSRZ010000001.1, read as the reverse complement.
ATTTTTGCTAGTACTTCCGCCATTTCAGCTTCTTTGACTGAAACGTGGGTCGACAATTTATCGGTAGTCTGTGTCATGTTCTTTGTCTCGTCGTTCGTTAGGCGTGTGCAGCAAGTTTTTGTACAAGCTCGTACGCTTTGCCAGAGTTCATTGCGTCAATCGCTTGCTGTGCGTTGGCTTTTAGATCTTCGTGACCAAATAGACGCATCAATAGAGCAACGTTCACGGCTACTGCGCCAACTTGGGCTTCAGTGCCTTTACCCGTTAGGATATCGGTTGTGATGGCTTTGTTTTCTTCTGGCTCGCCGCCCTTGATTGCTTCAAGAGGGTGAGTGTTCAAACCAAAGTCTGCCGGTGTCACTGTGTATTCGTGAATTGCGCCGTCTTTGATTTCGGCAACGATGGTTTCGCCATGAATAGCCACTTCATCAAGGCCGCTACCGTGCACAACGGCAGCACGCTTCATGCCCATTTGCAGCATGGTTTCCGCGATAGGGCGTACTAGCTCTTTGCTGTAAACACCCATTAGCTCGATGTTAGGGCGAGCAGGGTTAATCAGTGGGCCAAGGATGTTGAAGATAGTACGTGTTTTCATAGTTTGACGAACAGGCATCGCGTGACGCACGCCACCGTGGTATTGCGGAGCAAATAGGAATGCTACGCCAAGCTCATCGACAGCCGTACGAGTGTCTTCCGCGGTCATCGCTAGGTTGATGCCAAACGAATCCAGTAGGTCAGAAGAGCCTGATTTGCTCGATACACTGCGGTTACCGTGCTTCGCGACTTTTAAGCCACACGCTGCGGCAACAAAAGCAGAAGTCGTCGAGATGTTAATGGTGTTGTGACCGTCGCCACCGGTACCTACAATGTCTGCAAAATCGTAATCAGGACGTGGGAACGGGTTTGCATTGGCAAGCAGTGCTTTCGCCGCGCCAGCGATTTCATCAGGCGTTTCGCCTTTGATTTTTAATGCAGTCAGAGCCGAAGCCATCAAGATTGGGTCTAGCTCACCCTTGATGATCACATCAAACAATTGTTGGCTTTCTTCTTGAGTAAGAGACTGCTGTTCGTAAAGTTTATTAATCTGTTCCATGATTTCGTCCTATTTTCCTGTCTTCTCAAGGGGAGAGCTTTTCTCTAAATGAATAGGTTTCTCAAGAGCCCATTCGATAGCGTTTGCTAGAAGCGTTGCACCGTAGGTCGTCATAATTGATTCAGGGTGGAATTGGAATCCACAAACCTTGTCTTGTTCTTGAACGACAGACATCACCAAATCATCGACTTCAGCTGTCACTGTTAAGCTATCTGATACATGCGTTGCTACTAAAGAGTGGTAGCGAGCGATAGCCAGCGGCGAAGGTAAGCCTTGGTAAGTCGCATGATTTTGGTGCTCCATCATCGACACCTTACCATGAATGATTTCGCCAGCGCCTGCAACGGTGCCACCGTAGGCTTCAACAATCGCTTGGTGGCCTAAGCAAATACCAATCATTGGCACTTTGCCTTTTAGTAGCTGAATCAGCTCAGGCATGCAGCCCGCATCAGCCGGAGCGCCTGGGCCTGGCGAGAGCAATGCAACAGGGTTGTCTAGTTCATTGATCGCCGCTTCAACTACCTTTGCAGGAATGTTGTTACGGTAAATTTTCACGCTGTGACCTAATGAACGGAACTGGTCTACAAGGTTGTAAGTGAACGAGTCGAAGTTATCGATGAATACAATATCAGCCATGATTACGACTCCTTCTTAGTTGTTTGGTTTTTAGTATGAGCTGCTTGAATCGCAGAGATAACCGCTTGAGCTTTGCCGCGAGTTTCATCTGCTTCTGCTTGTGGGTCAGAGTCGAACACCACGCCCGCGCCCGCTTGTACTTGTGCTACGCCATCTTCAACGTAAGCAGAACGAATTACGATACAAGTATCTAAAGTGCCTTCACCAGTTAGGTAACCGACTGCACCACCGTAGCTACCACGACGCGTTTTTTCTACGTCACGGATAAGCTGCATTGCGCGGATTTTTGGTGCACCCGTTAGCGTACCCATGTTCATACAAGCTTGGTAAGCGTGTAGGGCATCTAAGTCTTCACGGAGCTGACCAACAACACGAGAAACCAAGTGCATTACATGGCTGTAGCGATCAACTTTCAGCAAGTCTGCTACGTGGCGAGTGCCAGCTTCTGCGATACGTGCTACATCGTTACGTGCTAGGTCGACCAGCATCATGTGTTCAGCGTTTTCTTTCTTGTCGGTACGCAGTTCAAGTTCAATGCGGCTATCTAGGTCGAAATCAATTTGACCATTCGGGCGCTTACCACGACGACGAGTACCAGCAATTGGGTAAATTTCGATTTGGTTGGTTTCAGTTTCGTACTTCAGTGCACTTTCTGGAGAAGCACCAAACAGAGTAAACAGCTCGTCTTGCATGTAGAACATGTAAGGGCTTGGATTACTTTGCTTGAGTTCTTTGTAAGCCGCCAGTGGAGCAGGGCAAGGTAGCGTAAAGCGACGTGAAGGTACCACTTGGAATACATCGCCTTTAACGACGTATTCTTTTAAATCACGAACCGTTTGGTAGAAGTCTTCATCTGAAACGCTTGGTACAGCGTCAACGTTGTCGAGTGGTGTAACTTCTGTGATGGCTTTCAATGACTGACACTGTGTTTGAATGTCGGCTAGGCGCTCTGTTAATTGCGCTTTGATGCTTTCATCTTGAGCAAACAAGCTCGCGTGAAGTAGGCCTTCGTTTTCTTGGTGGTCGAAACGTAATAGAGTCTCGGCAACGTAGAAAACAAAGTCAGGGCAGTTGTTGGTTGCTTCAGCATCGCCTAGCGGTTCAAAGTTCGCCACGATGTCGTAAGCGAATAGGCCAGCCATGAATAACGCGTGTTTGTTATCCGCGTCTTGCTCAAAGCTGTGTTGAACCAAACGCAGTGCATCGAATGAAGACGCTTCTCTTAAACGTGAATCTTCGTCTAATTCGTTGCTTGGCTCAACAAAAGTCAGCGTCAAAACGTTATCCGTAAGGTCAGATTTTATCTCTGTTTTAACGTTTTGAGATAAGTGTTCGATAAGCGCTTGACCATTTTGAGTCAACGCTTGAAAGGTTACTTCATGTCCGCGACATACGATGCGAACAGCAGAGTCGATAAGGAGTAGGCTTGTCAGGTTCTGTTTAGATTCAATCTCAGCAGATTCCAACAACAGACTGTCTGTTTTGTTTTCACACAGAGTATGAAAAACACTGGTTGGATCTTGCGAGTAAGGAACGGAAGAATTGATGACCTCAATGGTTCCCAGCTTTTTGATTTCAATGGCCTTGTTCACAAGACCTCCTTTATGATTCTTTAAATTTCCTGCCGTACATAGTCGCATAAAGATACCTTTCACCCAATCTAGAATATGGTTAATTCGTTGATTTGTTAGTCAGTTGAATGTGAGATGTTCGACAAATTAAAAAGCCCGCTATGAAAGCGGGCTTAGTGATAACTTTTTTATAAACAAACTGTTTAATTAGAAGTACACGTTGGCCCACCAAGAACTTGTCCAAGTGCGCCACCAATTAAGCTCTGAACTTGTTTCTACTGAAGAAAGTTCTAAAACTTTATCTTTATGGTTTTGGTTAAATTCTTGTAACATAGTGAACCTATCAAATGTGACACTTCGTATTTGTGTACTAGTTAACTAGTTTTGCGCTTGAAGGTCAAGTGCGTTGACACAAATATAACGATAAAAATTGAAAACAATGAAAAAGAATATATGAGAATTGATCTACATAGTCATACAACAGCCTCAGATGGCCGACTTACTCCACCTGAACTGATTGACCGAGCGCTAGGCTTTAACATCGAAGCGTTAGCGATTACAGATCATGATACGACTGATGGGCTTGCAGAAGCACGCAGCTATATTGCTGATAACAATCTTCCTATTCAGTTGATTAACGGCATCGAGATCTCAACCGTTTGGCAAAACAAAGATATCCATATTGTTGGGTTAAACGTCGATCCTGAATCACCAGAATTGAAAGCGTTAATTGAACAACAGAAGCAACACCGTGTCGGACGTGCAGAGATGATTGCTCAACGTCTTGAGAAAGCGACCCGTGAAGGTGTGTTAGAAGAGGTTAAGTTGATTGCAGGTGATGCACCAATTACTCGAGCACACTTTGCGAAATGGTTAGTCGACAATGGCTACGCAAAAACCATGCAGCAGGTATTTAAAAAGTTTCTGACTCGCAATAACCCAGGTTATGTGCCGCCAACATGGTGCTCAATGAGTGATGCTGTCACGGCTATTCATGCGGCTGGTGGTCAAGCGGTATTAGCTCACCCTGCGCGATATGGCCTTACCGCCAAGTGGGTTAAACGCCTTCTCGCTGCATTTGTTGAAGCAAATGGTGACGCTATGGAAGTGGCTCAACCTCAGCAAGCGCAACAAGAAAGACGCACACTTGCGGATTATGCTATACAATACAAACTATTAGCCTCCCAAGGCAGCGACTTCCATTACCCATCCCCATGGATGGAACTTGGACGTAATCTCTGGCTACCTTCTGGGGTCGAAGAAGTATGGAAAGATTGGGAGTTTCAAACGGTTTCACCATCTGAATAGTCTTTAGGTGAGCCAGCTCCTTTTGATGATAGAGTCGAGAGATTCGATAACGAGGATCAACAATGAGCCAGTTTTTTTATGTACACCCAGATAACCCACAAGCGCGCTTAATTACTCAAGCGGTTGCGATTATCCGCAATGGCGGCGTTGTGGTTTATCCAACAGATTCAGGTTATGCACTGGGTTGTCAGCTTGAGAATAAACAAGCACTCGAACGCATCTGTAAAATTCGTCGAATCGATGATAAGCACAATTTCACTTTGTTATGCCGTGATCTTTCTGAATTGTCACTGTATGCACGAGTTGATAACGTTGCTTTCCGTTTGCTTAAGGCGCACACGCCAGGTGCTTACACGTTTATTTTCAAAGCAACAAAAGAAGTGCCAAAGCGTTTGATGAACGCTAAGCGTAAAACGATCGGTATTCGTGTACCGGATAACAAAATTGCCCTAGACCTTCTAGAAGCAATGGGCGAGCCATTGATGTCGACGTCTCTGATTCTTCCGGGTAACGAGACAACCGAATCGGATCCTGAAGAAATTCGCGACAGCCTAGAGCATGCGGTTGATGTCATTTTGAATGGCGGCTACTTAGGTGAGCAACCGACTACGGTTATTGACTTCAGTGACGATGACGCCGTTGTTTTACGTCGTGGTGCCGGCGATCCAGCGCCGTTTGAATAATAGCGTTACTGATTAACAGTCTGTAACGAAACAGCAAACCTGCCAGAGTAAATAACAAGTGCTTTTTGGCAGGTTATTTGCGATAATACGCGACCGCGATTTGGTCGCGAAAAATTCATTCGACGTCTGTGAAGACGACAATTAGGTAGAAAAGAGTAAATGAGCGAAAAATTACAGAAGGTTTTAGCGCGAGCTGGTCACGGTTCTCGTCGTGAACTAGAAGGTTTAATTAAATCTGGTCGTGTAAGTGTTAACGGTCAAGTTGCGAAATTGGGTGAGCGTCTTGAAGACGAGAACTCAGTGATCCGTATCGATGGCCACACTATTACAGGCAAAGCCTCTGAAGAAGTGGTTTGTCGTGTACTTGCTTACTACAAACCTGAAGGTGAGCTTTGTACTCGTCACGATCCTGAAGGTCGCCGTACTGTTTTCGATCGTCTACCTAAGATCCGTGGTTCTCGTTGGATTTCAGTTGGTCGTCTTGATGCAAACACATCTGGCCTACTGTTGTTCACAACCGATGGTGAACTAGCAAACCGCCTAATGCACCCAAGCCGTCAGGTTGAGCGTGAGTACCTAGTACGTGTATTTGGTGAAGTAACCGAGCAAAAAGTTAAGAACGTGACTCGTGGCGTTCAACTTGAAGATGGTATGGCTCGTTTCGAAGATGTGGTTTACGCTGGCGGTGAAGGTATGAACCATACTTTCTACGTAGCAATTAACGAAGGTCGTAACCGTGAGGTTCGTCGTCTTTGGGAATCACAAGAAACAACAGTAAGCCGTCTGAAACGTGTACGTTACGGTGATATCTACCTTGATAAGAAACTGCCTCGTGGCGGTTGGAAAGAGCTAGATCTTCAAGAAGTAAACTACTTGCGTGAGCTTGTTGAACTTCAGCCAGAAAAAGAGACACTGTTGGATCTTGATCCTGCAAACACTTCTCGTAAGCGTGAGCGTTCTCGCAGCCAGAAAATTCGTCGTGCTGTTAAGCGTCACGAAGAGCGCGCAAATGCTCCTAAAGGCCGTAGCAACCAGACTAAGCGTAAGAAGCCTGCAACTCGCGGTACTACAACACCTGATTCAGGTCGTAGTGCTCCAGCGACCAATGGTAAACCTCAGTCTACCAAAAAGCCTAAACTGAACAACGGACGCCCGGCTAAACCGGCTAAGCCGAGATCACGTAAGTAATTTCGTGGATTCTATAGCTTAATCCAACGTTTCGAATACAAAAAAACCTGCTAATTTAGCAGGTTTTTTTATGTCTTGAATATGGCGCAGTTCAAATCATGTGGAAGTGCTTGATCAGGTAGAAGTGCTTAGCCAGCTCGGCTGACTCGCTACGATTGATATTAGGTCACTTTCAAATGATTCGAGAAGTTGTCACCCTTCGCCATGCGGTCATACAAAATAACATTGACCGCGGCAGCAAGGTTCATGCAGCCATTAGTCGGAACGTAGATGGTTTCACGACAGAAGTCTGTGATCTCTTTTTTCAGAGTCCCATCTTCAGGGCCGAAGATATAAAAAGCACGAGGTGGGTGCTTATAATCAGGCAGAGGCTTGGCGCCTTCTATCAAATCAACCGCGATGGGCACGCAGCCAACAGGAATAATATCTTTAAGATCTTCAACACCAATTAATGGCAACTCAAGGTGCTTTTCTTTGGTGTCGGTATGAAACTGTCGAGCGTGGTCATAACGGGTGCCAGTATAAAATACAGAGTTTGCTCTATAGCAACCAGCTGCTCGCATTACTGAGCCAACATTTTCAGGGGTTTTGGGATTTACTAATCCAACACAGGCATAGCCTTTGGATAGGGTATCTGTCTTTGCTTTGGTCATAATTTTGTAGAGTTGCAGTTTGGTAAAGTGATGAGGCTATGAAGTCGTAAGAAAACCAGCTCAGTACTCTGAGCTGGTTTAAGAAGAGCCTAGTCGCGTTTCCACAACATGTGACAGAACTTGTGTTCAGGGTCACGGCTGATCAGTAGACGAGCGAATACGTCATCTAAGACATCATCAGCTTCATTTACAAGACCAATGCGTACTTCAGCGTAGATCTCTTTGTCGACTTCAAAGCCAACATGTTCAACCCAATCGTCACCAGTTTCAACAAGTTCTGCAGCGCCACGATCTTCAAACTGAGCCGTGAATAAGATCACGTCTGCAGGTTCAAGATTATCAGCAGCCATCTCTAGAAAGATGTCGTATGCAGTGTCAATTGCGTCGTCGTAAGACATTAGGTCGTTAGCTTCGGTCATAATCAGTATCTTAGCTTGCGCGGTTCATGTATTTGCGTTCAGCTGTGTTCACAACAACTTTGTCGCCAGTTGCAATGTACTCAGGAACTTGAACAGTAAGGCCTGTAGACAGACGAGCTGGCTTAGTACGAGCAGAAGCAGAAGCACCTTTGATTGAAGGGTCTGTCTCTTCGATTACTAGCTCAACTGAAGTTGGTAGCTCAAGAGTCGCCGCAGTACCGTCGATAAGAATCGCGTACATACCTTGCGTATCTTCGTTGATGAACAGCAGTTCGTCTTCGATCATTTCACCGTTGAAGATGAATTGTGTGTAATCTTCGTTATCCATGAAGATGTACTCGTTGCCATCAACGTAAGAGAACATCACCGCACGCTTAGTTACGTCGATCGTTTCAACGATTTCGTCAGCCTTGTGACGAACTTCTGTTTTAACGCCAGTTGCTACATCGTGACCACGGAAGCGGTAAATCTTTTGACCGCCACGGCCACCTGGTGTTGTTACTTCGATATCTTTAACTAGTACTGTTTTGCCATCAACATTGATCGCAAAACCTTTTTTAATCTCACTTGCTCTAGGCATTTTGTGTTTGTCCTTATTGGGTCTATCCGTTGATTATATCTCGTAGACGCTATAAATAGGAATAGCTTGAATCATAAAGTCACCTAAGCGATCATAGAGAGACAGTTAAATCATTATTTTATTTACCGAAACGACCTATGCAGCTACCTGTTATTGACCCAACACAGCCATTTCAACCTGAATTTCAACCTGTGGTTAACGATCTGATTACCTTTCTAAAAGGTGGGTTAGGTTCTAATCTACACAGTGTCTATGTTTATGGCAGTGTGGCACGCAAGCAAGCCGTTGTCGGTCGCTCGAATCTAGATGTGGTTGTGGTTACTCATCGTTCTTTCCCAGACCAACGAACCACGCTGCTGAATACCATTAAATGGCGCTTCCAAAAGAGCTTCCCTCAGGTCACACAAGTGGCGATCAAAACTACCTTGGTGAGCGAGATAGTTGATTTCGACAACATCTTTACGTGGGGCTTCATGCTTAAGCATTTAGCTGTGTGTGTGCATGGTGAAGATTTATCAGACTGCTATGGCGATTTCGAAACGAGTTGGGAAATTGCCAAGCACTGGAATATGGACGCGGAAAATTGGTTAGCGGTTTATCGTAATAAGATTGCCCGAGCAACAACGCCAGAGCAGCAAGTCGCCGCGCAAGTGATTATTGCCAAGAAGCTTCTGCGAGCCAGTTACTCTTTGGTTATGTACCGAGACAAGAACTGGTTCGATGCACCTATGGAGTGCGGTCAACAGTTCTTGAGATATCATCCAGAGAAAGAAGTTGAGATTCAAAGATTGGGTATTCTGCTGTCTGGACGAGCGATTCCCAAACGTTCGGTGATAGGGATTCTTGATGGCTTTGGTGAATGGCTGGTTAAGCAGTATCAGAAAACTGAGTTTCGAATCGGATAGAGATTCGTAACCTCCCTATGAATACTAAAAAGCAGAGCGAGTTAAGTACTCCTCTGCTTTTTTCGTTTTTATGTCTGGCTCGAGTTTTAATAGGTATCTCGAGTCTCATGTCGCTTCGAAAAGAGGATTCAATCTAGAACAGACCTAGCTGCTGCCCGCTAACTCTTTCAAAATCCAGTCCTATAAACGGCAAAATAGCTTCTGCGACCGGTTTAATCTGCTTGTCGATATAATGTTGATAATCGATGCCACTCTTCAAATACTCCTTGGGCTCAGGGCCACTCAGCGTAATCAAATATTCAATACGCCCTTTGTTTTGGTATTGAAGCGGGCGACCGATCTGAGCATTGATTTCATCGGCTAATCTAGCAGCGCGAACCTGTGGCGGAATGTTCTTCTGGTATTCATGCAACTTACGGCGCAAGCGCTTCTGATAAACCAGTAGGTCATCGTGTTTGCCCGCGGATGTTTCATCGACAAACTGTCTAACATAATCACTTGGATCTTGGTCGTGAAAGACCATCTCATACAAGGTTTGTTGGAACTGTTGTGCAAGGGGCGTCCAATCGGTTCGTGCACTTTCAAGGCCTTTAAAAATGATCTTCTCTTGGTCACCTTGATTGATTAGACCTGCATAACGTTTCTTCGATCCTGTCTCAGAGCCTCGAATGGTCGGCATTAGAAACTTGCGGTAATGGGTCTCGTATTCCAATTCAAGTATCGAGGTGAGGTTGTAGACCTCTTTCAGGTGATTCGTCCACCAGTCGTTGATGTAAGCCACAAGGGAGTGACCAATCTCGTCTGCTTGTTCTTGCTCAAAACTGCCATTAAGAGACACGAAAGTTGAATCGGTATCTCCGTAAATTACTTGATACCCTTTATCTTCTATCAGAACCTTGGTTTGCTTCATGATCTCATGCCCACGCATGGTGATAGAGGATGCTAAGCGAGTATCAAAGAAACGACAACCAGAAGAACCCAGCACGCCATAGAAAGAGTTCATGATGATCTTAATCGCTTGAGAAAAAGCTTTCTCGTTGTTTTTCTTTGCGACATCACGCGCTGCCCAGAGGTTTTCGATCATCTCTGGTAGAAAGTGCTTAGAACGGTGGAATTGACCGCCACGAAACCCAGCCACTGCTTGGTCTTCTTCAGAGCCTAACTCTAACTTTAGCCCTTCAATTAACCCCATAGGATCAATCAAGAAAGATCGAATTATCGATGGGTACAGGCTTTTAAAGTCGAGTACCAAAACCGAGTCATAAAGGTTGGGAATCGAATCCATCACATAGCCACCGGGGCTAGCGATCCAGTTCTCGGGTTCTAAGTTCGGCGCGACATAACCCGCTCGGTGTATCTGAGGCATGTATAAGTTAGTAAAAGCCGCGACAGAGCCGCCAACGCGATCAAGTTCAACACCAGTTAAGCGAGAACGTTCAATAGCAAAATCGAGTAGGTGAGTGTGTTCGAAGATTCGGTTTACGAGCACACAGTCTTGAAGGTTGTACTTGGCAAGCGAAGGTTTATCGAACTTAAACATTCGATTGATTTCATCCATGCGGTCATGAACATTATGAATGTCTTTGCCTTCGCCCAGCAACTCTTGTGAGACGGACTCAAGAGACCAAGAACGGAAATGGTAGGTCGCTGTCTTGAGCATGTCGATGCCATCTAAAACCACGCGACCAGGAATGGTAATGAAGCCCTGCTGGTTTTGTGCAGAACTACGGAAAAAGCTTGCTTGATTGTCTCTACCGATACTGAGTTTCACTTCGTTCCATTCCGAACGCTTGTGCAGCAGCCTAAAGTCGAAATCAATGACATTCCAACCGATGATGATGTCCGGGTCAAACTCGGAGAACCACGCAATCATAGCTTCAAGCAGCGCTTTCTCGTTGGTAACCCATTGGATATTGGTGTCGGCTTCTTGTAGATCGCCAATCATTATCACTCGGCTATCCATTGGACTGTCTAGGCCGATGGAATAAAGCACACCTTTTTCCGAACACTCAATATCAAGCGAAACCACAGACAAGTTTGGCAAGTAATCGCCAGCTCGACATTTTGCGTTCGATACTCTGCGATGCTGTCTTTTTGGGGTGATAGTCCCTGTGAATTCGATACTGCCTTTAATAAAGCGTTCCATTAAGAATCGATCGGCGAGTCGAATATCGCTTTCAAAGGTTTGGATTTCTTCACCGTTAAAGGCTTGAGCTAACCCGAAGCTGCTTCTCGATAAGGAAGTGTAACAAGCGGCTAAAGGGGTTTGGTCAAATGTCGCCAACTCTAAAGGCTTAAACTGACAATCTATGGCCTCTTTATCGGCAATAGATTGGCACGTTTCGATATCAGATTGAGCAACAAAAAAGACAGGCTTTTCATTTTGAATTGTCAGTAGAGTAGGGCCTTGAGGGGTGCTTAACCACAAGTCGATTTGTGTGCGCCCTGAAAAGTCTCTTGCTTGTCTTGTGAGTACAAAGCCTTGCTGAATATCCAATGTAGTAACCTATTGAAATTGGGAATCGAATACTACCACCTAGCGACCCTCAGCGCATAACAGGCAGCAAAAATACTAACTAAATTCTAGTTAACAGAGGCAAATAACGGGACTCTATAAGCAAATAAGTGAAATTGTCGTGAATGGCTATTCAATGGTATTGAAAATATCTTTATCTTGTGTAATTTTATTGGGTGTTGTTTTAACTGGTTGATTTTTAGAAAAAGCTTGTTGTTTTAGTTGGCTTATTTGTTAATAAGTACTTGCTAAAGTTCGTGTTTCAGCACATATTCAACAGAGCTTTTTTTTAGTAATTAAGTTAAGATGTACTCAATGCTGCGATTCACTGTTCCTTTGTTCAATTGTTTCAAACAGATGAAATGACACAGTGGTTGCAGAGCCAATTAATAGTGTGGAGATACAAGTTTGATAAATGTTTTCCTTGTAGATGATCACGAGCTGGTTCGCACAGGGATACGACGTATTATTGAAGACGTCCGTGGAATGAACGTAGCAGGGGAAGCTGAAAGCGGTGAAGATGCTGCAAAATGGTGTCGTACTAACAATACTGACGTTATTTTGATGGATATGAATATGCCTGGTATTGGTGGCTTAGAAGCAACCAAGAAAATCTTGCGTTTCAACCCTGATGTTAAAATCATCGTTTTAACTGTTCATACGGAAAATCCGTTTCCAACTAAAGTGATGCAAGCTGGAGCTGCTGGTTACCTTACTAAAGGGGCAGGTCCGGATGAAATGGTAAATGCAATTCGAGTGGTTAATAGTGGCCAACGATACATTTCGCCAGAAATTGCGCAGCAGATGGCTTTGAGCCAATTCTCGCCTGCGTCTGAAAATCCATTCGCAGACTTATCTGAACGTGAACTTCAAATCATGATGATGATTACCAAAGGTCAGAAAGTGACGGATATTTCAGAACAACTCAATCTAAGTCCTAAAACAGTCAACAGTTACCGCTACCGCTTGTTCAGTAAGCTGGATATCAGTGGCGATGTAGAGCTGACGCATTTAGCGATTAGACATGGAATGTTAGACACTGAGACCCTTTAACACTGAGATCGTATAGTGACCAACTTGTTTGACTCAGTCTCATTCCTCAAGACAGTAACAGAGCAGCCCGGCGTTTATCGAATGTATAACGCCGAGGCTGTTGTTATTTACGTCGGTAAAGCTAAGAACCTCAAAAAACGCCTTTCCAGTTATTTCCGTAAAAAAGTCGACAGTGAAAAAACACGCGCTTTAGTCAGCAATATTGACAAGATCGATGTCACTGTAACGCACACGGAAACAGAAGCGCTCATCCTTGAGCATAACTACATCAAGCAGTACTTGCCTAAATACAACGTACTTTTGCGTGATGATAAGTCGTACCCTTATATTTTTATTAGCGGTCACAAGCATCCTCGTTTGTCGATGCATCGTGGTGCTAAAAAGAAAAAGGGCGAATACTTTGGTCCTTACCCTGATTCCGGCGCTGTGCGTGAGACGTTGCACCTACTACAAAAAATCTTTCCTGCTCGCCAGTGTGAAGATACGGTTTATGCCAACAGAACGCGCCCGTGTTTGATGTATCAGATTGGCCGTTGTGCTGCGCCATGTGTCAGCTCAATCATCTCTGATGAAGAGTACAGTGAACTTATCGACTACGTTCGTCTGTTCTTGCAAGGGAAGGACAAGTTAGTGCTTGAGACGCTCATCGAAAAGATGGACACAGCAAGCCGAGAGCTTCGCTTTGAGCAAGCTGCCGCGTTCCGTGACCAAATCCAAGCGATTCGACGCGTGCAAGAACAACAATATGTATCCGACGACTCAATGGAAGATATGGACGTGTTGGGCTTTGCTCAAGAGAATGGCGTAGCGTGTATTCATATCTTGATGATTCGCCAGGGCAAGGTTTTAGGCAGTAGAAGTCATTTCCCTAAAATTCCCAACAATACGGTGCGAGAAGAGGTCTTTTCGAGCTTTTTAAGTCAATATTATTTGGCGCATAATGAAGCTAGAACCATCCCAACTCGTTTGATTCTCAATGCCGATTTGATGGAAGATATCACACCGATTCAAGAAGCCTTGTGTGAAGTGGCGGGTCGTAAGATTCACTTCAATACCAACCCTTCAGGTACTCGAGGTCGTTACCTTAAACTCTCGAATACCAATGCATTGGCGGCTATTACCACCAAGATTAATCACAAGATGACCATCAACCAGCGCTTTAAAGAGCTTCAAGAAGTGTTGTCGATGGATGTGATTAAACGGATGGAATGTTTTGATATCAGTCATACTATGGGTGAAAGTACGATAGCGTCTTGTGTGGTGTTCAATCAGGAAGGCCCTGTTAAGCCGGAATACCGCCGTTACAACATCACTGGCATTACCGGTGGTGATGATTACGCGGCAATGGCTCAGGCGCTTGAGAGGCGTTACTCGAAGCAACTTGATGTCGATAAGATCCCAGACATCATTTTTATCGACGGCGGTAAAGGTCAGCTCAACCGCGCTCATGAGATCATTTCTCAATATTGGGGTGATTGGCCATTTCGACCAAGAATGATGGGTATAGCCAAAGGGGTTACGCGTAAACCGGGTTTAGAAACCTTGGTGACTCTTGAAGGCGAAGAGTTCAATTTACCCAGTGATGCGCCAGCGTTACACCTTATCCAACATATTCGTGACGAAAGCCATAATCATGCTATTGCCGGGCACAGAGCAAAACGTGGTAAAACGCGTAGAACCAGTGCACTTGAAGGAATTGAAGGGGTAGGGCCTAAGCGTCGTCAATCTTTGTTGAAATATATGGGTGGCTTACAAGAACTTAAGCGTGCAACTGTCGAAGAAATAGCCAAAGTGCCGGGCATTAGTCATTCTTTGGCAGAAAACATTTATCAAGCATTGAAACAATAGTAAAAATCCCGCACCATTAAAGCGCAATTGATAAGAGCCTAATAATATGCGTTTGAATATACCTAACATTTTGTCCTTACTGAGACTATTTTTAATCCCAGTATTCGTTGTTGTTTTTTACCTACCTTATGAATGGGCTCCTTTTGCTGCTGCAATGGTGTTTTGGGTAGCGGGTTTTACTGACTGGCTAGATGGCATGCTGGCTCGTAAACTAGGACAAACGTCTCGCTTTGGTGCCTTTATTGACCCCGTGGCGGATAAGGTGCTCGTTGCTACTGCTCTTATCTTAGTTACCGAGCATTATCACTCGATCTGGGTGACTATTCCTGCTGTGACCATGATTGGTCGTGAAATTATCATCTCGGCGCTTCGTGAATGGATGGCTGAAATCGGCAAACGTGCAAGCGTTGCGGTATCTTGGGTTGGTAAAGTGAAAACCGTTTCTCAGATGTTTGCTCTTTGGGTACTTATCTGGCGATACGACGACTGGATGGTTTGGGTGGGTTACATTGCACTCTATGTTGCAACCGTTCTTACTTACTGGTCAATGGCGCAATACTTGATGGCCGCCAAAGATGATTTGTTAGACGAAAAACACCATTGATGAAGAAGCGAGCTGAGGCTCGCTTTTTTGATCTTTAACCTAAGGTTAAATTATCAATAGTGGATATCTAATGTGATATAGATCTCCTTTGAATAGCCTGTCCACAAAGTGCTTTGCACACAAAGTCAGCTATTTAGCCTGTTTCGTATAAAATCTATTCAAACGAATTAAAAATACAAAAATAATATTGACTCAAACGCTCGAATCCGTAGAATGCATCCCGTACCCAAGAGGATGGCAATAAGCGATTCGATTGGAGTTATTAAGGCGCCTTGGCAGAGTGGCTATGCAGCGGATTGCAAATCCGTGGACCTCGGTT